>NZ_JBHYUU010000012.1:0-88722 GCF_042749955.1 Kitasatospora sp. NPDC059462
GGGGGGGGGGTGGGGGTGGGGGGGGTGGGGTTGTTGGTCGTGGACGCGTCGCGGCCCCGCCGGGGGGGGGTGCGGGGGGGGGCCGCGTGCGGTTCGGGGCTCGGCCGGCCGCGATGCCCTGGGCGGCCGTCCGGGTCCGGTCCCCGCGCCCTGTCCCTGGGCGCGGGGGCGGACGCCTCGTCAGGCGTCGGTCTTCACCGGCTCCCGGCCGGGGATCGGGTCCGCCACCCGGTTGCCGGTGGTCACGCTGACGACCGGCTTGACGGTGCGGATGAGGAACGGGACGGCGCCGGCCACGACGCAGACCACGGCGGCGGTCCAGAACGCGTGCCGGTAGGCGTCCAGGGTGGGCAGCGCGACCGGGATCGGCAGCTTCATGGTGTCGCCGGTGAGGATGGCGGCCATGACGGCGGTGCCGATCGCGCCGCCGACGGTGCGCAGCACGGCGTTCATGCCGTTGGCGATGCCGCTCTGCTCGACCGGGACGGCGCCGTTGATGTAGGCGGGCATCGCCGAGAAGGCGAGGCCGATGCCGAGGCCGAAGATCGCCGAGGAGAGGTAGATGTCGCCCTCGTGGCTGTGCCGCAGGGCCAGGTAGGCCATCGCGACGGCGCCGAGGACACCGCCGAGGACCAGCGGCAGGCGCGGGCCGCGGCGGGCGATCAGCAGGGCGCCGAGCGGGGCGGCGACCATCGAGCCGAGGGCGGAGGGCAGCAGCATCACACCGGCGTGCAGCACGGTGGCGGTGAAGCCGTAGTGGGCGAACTTCTCCGGGGTCTGGGCGAAGTTGCTGATGACCATGAAGGAGCCGTACATGCCGAAGCCGATCAGCAGGCCGGCCAGGTTGGTGAAGGCGACGGCCGGACGGGACATCATCGTCATGTCGACCAGCGGGTGCGCGACCTTGACCTCGATGACGCCCCAGATCAGGGCGACCACGGCGGCGACGGCGAACAGGCCGAGGGTCCTGGTGGAGGTCCAGCCCCAGGTGTTGCCCTGGCTGACCGCGACCAGCAGGGCGGAGAGCCAGCCGGCGAGGGTGAGCGCGCCGAGCGGGTCGGCGCCGCCGTCCTTGTCGGTGACCGGGTCGGTGGGCACCCGCAGGGCGACCAGGGCGACCGCGATCAGACCGAAGACCAGGCCCATCCAGAAGATGGACTTGTAGCTCCAGTGCTCCAGCAGCAGGCCGGTGGCGACCAGGCCGAGGCCGCTGCCGACGCCCATCGAGGCGCTGATGGCGGCGACGCCGCCGGTCACCTTCTGCTTGGGGAGTTCGTCACGGACGATGCTGATGGCGAGCGGCAGCACGCCGCCGCCGGCGCCCTGCAGCACGCGGGCGACGACCAGCCAGGTGAAGGAGTGCGTGGAGACCGCGAGTGCGGAGCCCGCGACCAGGCCGGCGAGCGAGATCAGCAGCATCGGCTTGCGGCCGCGCAGATCGCCGAAGCGGCCCAGCAGGGGGGTGAGCACGGCGGCGGACAGCAGGTTGGCGGTCATCAGCCAGGTGATGCTGGAGCCGGAGACGTCCAGTTCCTTGGCGAGCGAGGGCAGGATCGGGACGACCGCGGTCTGCACCACGCTGAACGACAGCATCGCCAGGATGAGGGCCGGCAGGACCCGGGCGCTGCTCTGCTTCTTCTCGGCCGCGGTGGTGGGCTGTGGTGCCTCACTCACGGTTGCTTCCTCCCGTACATAGTGAATGAACTGAAGTAACCATGCCGAGAGATACTTCAGCATGTCAAATATTCATTGGTTAAGCCTTGGTAAAAAGGAAGGACCCCGGCCGGGGCGGCCGGGGTCCGGTGCCGGAGGTGTCAGACCAGCGGCCGGGCCGGCTCCGGGCGGGCCGGGGCCTGGGCGGCGGGCGGTGCGGCGGGCGGCGGTGACGAGGGGGCGGCCGGGGCGGCGGTGACGTCGTCGTGGACCTCGACCTGCTCGCGCCGCAGCTCCTCGCGGACCACCTCCTCGGTGGTGTACCGCTCGACCACCAGGCGGACCCTTTCGAGCGGCGCCAGGTACTTGCGGACCACCGGGCGTTCCTCGCGCAGGGTGACCTCCTCCACCGCCTCGGCGATCTCCTTCTCGTCGAGCGCGGCCCGTTCGGCCTCGCCGACCGGGATCCGCTCGACCCGGACCCGCTCGCGGACCACCGGGACCCGGCGCTCCACCTGCTCGCTGGTGACGTACTTGCGTAGCTTGGCGGTGCCGATCACGTGCCACTCGGTGGTGATGTCCAGGCGCTCCTCGCGGCAGGTGATCTCCAGCCGGCCGGTGGGGGAGGGGGCGGCCGGACCGGTCTCCGGGCGCGCGGACCGCGGCTGGGGCTGGGACGGGGGCTGGGCCTGTGCCTGCGGCTGGGGCTGCGGTTCGACGGCCGGCTGCGCATGGCCGGGCGGGGTGGCGGCCGGCTGCGCGGCTGCGGGCTGCGCGGTGGGCGGCGCGACGGGCGGCGGGACGGGCGGGGCGGCCGGTGCCGCGGCGGAGGGTGCGGGCGCCGGGGCGGCGGGGGCCGCGGGGGTGACGGGTGCGGGAGTGGCGAGGGGGCGCGCGGGAACCTCCGGGGCGGGGCCGGACGGCTTGTCGAGGTCGGCCGCCCGGTGGAAGGTGAGCGCCTTGGCCGGGCGCGAGGCGTTGGTGCCGGGGGTCGCGCCCGTCCCGTTGGTGGCGCCCGCCCCGTTGGTCGCGGGCGTTCCGTGGGCGGCGGGAGCGGTCGCCGCGGCGGCACCGGTGCCGGCGGTGGTGGTGCCGAAGTCGAGGTCGTCCGGTTCCGCCGCCGGGCCCCCGCCCGCCCGCGGCCGGTCCTGCGCCGGGGTGTCCAGTCCGTAGTAGCGGTAGAGCTGGAGCTCCTGGGCGGGCGACAGGTGCTGGCCCACGCCGAAGTCCGGTGACTCCTTCACCAGGGACTTGTCGTACGGCACCCGCAGCTCGTCGCCGGAGAACTCGCTGGTGGTGAGGGGGACGAAGGCGTCCCGGCCGAAGATGCCGGTCCGGACGGCGGCCCATTCGGGACGGCCGGTGGCGTCGTCCAGGTACACCTCGTCGATGGTGCCGATCTTGTCCCCGTTGCGGTCGACCGCCTTGTGGCCGATGAGGTCCCGGGGGTCGATGTCGGTCTGCACTCTTTTCCTCCAGTGCGGTGAGGTCGCGGAAACGCCCGCAGGACAGCGGCACTTCACACCAAATGCCATGAATCGGGCGGGCGCGACCGGGGTGCGGCCGGACGGGCCCGGGGCTGCGCCGACCGGGTCACCGCGGGGTGTCAGCCGCGAAGTCGCGGTCGGGCCTGACGCACCCGTGATCGGGGTGCCTCCCGCTGGTACCCTGGGCGCGACCGCCGAGCCCGCTCGGGAGAGTCCCCGACAGCGGAAACCGCTGGTCGGGGCGCCGAAGGAGCAACTCCTCCCCGGAATCTCTCAGGCATCCGTACCGTGCGGGATAGGTCACTCTGGAAAGCAGGGCAGGATCGCGGGCGAGGGAGCCGGCGGACCCCACCCTCACCGACGGTGCAAGCCGGCGGGGCGTCCCACGGCGCTCCGCGCGGGCGAAGCTCTCAGGTCCCGATGACAGAGGGGGAGGCCTGTCGGGTTCGTCCGACCGGGCCCCCGCTGTTGTCCGCAGCGGTGAGGCGCCGGCGTGCGCACCCCCGCCGGTCCGTGACCAGGAGGCCTCGACCACCATGAACGCCCAGCCGAACTCGGGACGCCCCACCACCCCCGCGACCCTCACCGAGCTCGAACAGGCCAGCCCCTTCGAGAACCGCCACATCGGCCCCGACGCCGCCGCGCAGGAGAAGATGCTGGCCCAGGTCGGCTACGGCTCGCTGGACGAGCTGGCCACCGCCGCCGTCCCCGAGGCGATCCGCTCGATCACCGCGCTCGACCTGCCCGCCGGGCGCAGCGAGGCCGAGGTCCTCGCCGAGCTGCGTGAGCTGGCCGGCCGCAACACCGTCCTCACCTCGATGATCGGCCTGGGTTACTACGGCACCTTCACCCCGCCGGTGATCCTGCGCAACGTCATGGAGAACCCGGCCTGGTACACCGCCTACACCCCGTACCAGCCGGAGATCTCGCAGGGCCGCCTGGAGGCGCTGCTCAACTTCCAGACCCTGGTCGCCGACCTGACCGGCCTGCCCACCTCCGGCTCCTCCCTGCTGGACGAGGGCACCGCCGCCGCCGAGGCGATGGCGCTGGCCCGCCGCGTCACCAAGGTCAAGGGCGGTGTCTTCCTGGTCGACGCCGAGACCCTGCCGCAGACCGTCGCGGTGATCAACACCCGCGCCGTGCCGACCGGTGTCGAGGTCGTCGTCGCCGACCTGTCCGAGGGCATCCCGGCCGAGATCGCCGAGCGCGGCGTGTTCGGCCTGCTGCTCCAGTACCCCGGTGCCACCGGTGTGGTCCGCGACCTCGCCCCGGTGATCGAGCAGGCCCACGGCCTGGGCGCGATCGTCGCCGTCGCCGCCGACCTGCTGGCCCTCACCCTGCTGAAGTCCCCGGGCGAGCTCGGCGCCGACATCGCCTGCGGCACCTCGCAGCGCTTCGGCGTGCCGATGGGCTTCGGCGGCCCGCACGCCGGCTACCTCGCGGTGCGCGCCGAGTACGCCCGCTCGCTGCCCGGCCGCCTGGTCGGCGTCTCCGTCGACGCCGACGGCAACCGCGCCTACCGCCTGGCCCTGCAGACCCGCGAGCAGCACATCCGCCGCGAGAAGGCCACCAGCAACATCTGCACCGCCCAGGTGCTGCTCGCCGTGATGGCCTCGATGTACGCGGTCTACCACGGCCCGGACGGCCTGGCCGACATCGCCCGCCGCACCCACCGCTACGCCGCCGCCCTCGCCGCGGGCCTGCGGGCCGGTGGCGTGGAGCTGCTGCACGGCGAGTTCTTCGACACCGTCACCGCGGTCGTCCCCGGCCGCGCCGCGGAGATCGCCGCCGCCGCCCGCGCCCAGGGCATCAACGTCTTCCAGGACGGCGCGGACCGGATCTCGGTCTCCACCGACGAGACCACCACCCGCGAGCACCTGGCGGGCGTGTGGGCCGCGTTCGGCGTCGAGGGCGTCGAGGTGGCGGAGGACGCCGAGGCGCTGCCCGCCGCGCTGCTGCGCGAGGGCGAGTACCTGACCCACCCGGTCTTCCACAGCCACCGCTCGGAGACCGCCATGCTGCGCTACCTGCGCCGCCTGTCGGACCGGGACTACGCGCTGGACCGCGGCATGATCCCGCTGGGCTCCTGCACCATGAAGCTCAACGCGACCACCGAGATGGAGTCGGTGACCTGGCCGGAGTTCGGCCAGCTGCACCCCTTCGCGCCGGTCGACCAGGCCGAGGGCTTCCTCACCCTGATCCGCGGGCTGGAGCGCCAGCTGGTCGAGGTGACCGGCTACGACGCCGTCTCCATTCAGCCGAACGCCGGTTCCCAGGGCGAGCTGGCCGGTCTGCTGGCCGTGCGCGCCTACCACCACGCCAACGGCGACACCCAGCGCGACGTCTGCCTGATCCCGTCCTCCGCGCACGGCACCAACGCCGCCTCCGCGGTGATGGCCGGCATGCGCGTGGTCGTGGTCAAGACCCTGGTCGACGGCGACGTCGACGTCGAGGACCTCAAGGCCAAGATCGAGCAGCACCGCGACAGCCTCGCCGTGCTGATGGTCACCTACCCGTCCACCCACGGCGTGTACGAGACCCAGATCACCGAGATCTGCGGCCTGGTGCACGAGGCCGGCGGCCAGGTGTACGTCGACGGCGCCAACCTGAACGCGCTGGTCGGCCTCGCCAAGCCGGGCAAGTTCGGCGCGGACGTCTCGCACCTGAACCTGCACAAGACCTTCTGCATCCCGCACGGCGGCGGCGGCCCGGGCGTCGGCCCGGTGGCGGTGCGCGCGCACCTCGCGCCGTACCTGCCGAACCACCCGCTCCAGGAGGAGGCCGGCCCGGCCACCGGCGTCGGCCCGATCTCGGCCGCCCCGTGGGGTTCGGCGGGCATCCTGCCGATCTCCTGGTCGTACGTCCGGCTGATGGGCGGCGAGGGCCTCAAGCGCGCCACCCAGGTCGCGGTGCTGAACGCCAACTACATCGCCAAGCGGCTGGCCCCGCACTTCCCGGTGCTCTACACCGGCCCGGGCGGCCTGGTGGCGCATGAGTGCATCATCGACCTGCGCCCGCTCACCAAGGAGACCGGCGTGACGGTGGACGACATCGCCAAGCGCCTGATCGACTACGGCTTCCACGCGCCGACGATGTCCTTCCCGGTGGCCGGCACGCTGATGATCGAGCCGACCGAGTCCGAGGACCTGCACGAGATCGACCGGTTCTGCGACGCGATGATCGAGATCCGGGCCGAGATCGACAAGGTCGGTTCGGGCGCCTGGGCGGCCGACGACAACCCGCTGCGCAACGCCCCGCACACCGCCGCCACGCTGGCCGGCGACTGGGCGCACGGCTACACGCGGCAGGAGGCGGTCTTCCCGGCCGGCGTGAACCCGGCGGACAAGTACTGGCCCCCGGTCAGCCGGATCGACGGCGCGTACGGCGACCGCAACCTCGTCTGCTCCTGCCCGCCGCTGGACGAGTACGGCGTCTGACCGGCGCACGGCGCGTGGCGCACGGCCTCGCGGCACGCGACAGGGCCCCGGCGGATCACTCCGCCGGGGCCCTGCCCGTTGCGCGCGTTCCCCCGTGGACGCCCGGCGGCTCAGACCGCGCTCGCGGCCGGGCGGCGCGGGGCGATCACCCGGCCGTCGGGCAGCAGCTCACCGGTGTCCTCGAACAGCAGGACGCCGTTGCAGAGCAGGCTCCAGCCCTGCTCCGGGTGGCAGGCCACCGGCACGGCGGCCTCGCGGTCCTCGGACTCGGCCGACGGGCATTCAGGACGGTGCTGGCACATACACGTACCCTCGCTTCGCTCTGCGATCCTCCCCGTGGTGCGGTGGCGCCGGTGGCCGGCGGCCGCCGCCGCGGTGGTCGGATTCTGTCCGGCGCCGGGCCGGGTGTGGACCAGCGCTCAAGTGGGTAGGACAGGAGGTCCTTCCACGCTGGTTCCCAGTGTCGGCATCTGCGGACGCGCGCGCAGCGATTTCGTGACATGCGCCACAACCCCCGGGCAGAGATCACCCGTTCAGGTGGTCGGGCGCCGCGGGCCGTGCCGGACGGGCCATCCGGCGCACGGCCCGGTCGGGCCATGCCGGATGGCCCGACCGGGTGGCGGGCCGGACGGCGGCCGGGACCTCAGAGCGCCCCGGAGGGGAGCCGGGCGCCGTCCGTCGTGCCCAGCAGCAGTGGCCGGGGGGCGGCCTGGGTCCGGGCGACGGGCGTGCGGGCCAGCAGCGGCAGCACCTCGGCGGCCGGGTGGGCGCGGTGCGCGGTGACGCCCATCGGGGCCGGCGCCAGCGGGATCAGCAGGTCCGCGCCGCCGTCCGGGCTGTGCAGCCACAGCGCCGTCGCGTACTGGCCGGGAAAGGTCAGCAGCCGGGGCTGGCAGCGGGACCGCGATGACTGGGTGAGCTGCCAGGCCTCGCGCAGCGCCCGGAGCGTGGAGTCGAGGTACGGCCCGGCGGTGAAGTGGGAGAAGGTGTGGCCCTCCGCCCCCTGCACCACCTCGGCGGCGGCTGCCACCTCGGTGCCGTCCTTGATGAGGAACCGCCACCCCGTGCGGCGGGCGGCGGCGAGTTCGGCCCGCGGCCCCTCCAGGACGTGGACGGCGAGCGGGTGCGCGGGGAGGAGCGGCCCGGTCGGGTGACGCAGCGCGGCGGCGGCGGGTTGGCGCAGCGCGGTCTCCGAGTCGAGCGCGGCGAGGACCGCGCGCAGGGCACTGGGCGGGGGCTGGGGGGTCTGCAGAGTCATGGCAAGGTCGCCTCTCCGTGCGAGATCGGCGTGCGAGTGCGGCATACCGGCATGGCTGGTGCGTCGACGGTGACGGGACCTGGGCCTTGTCCGGTTGGGCAGGATCGCGGTGCCGGCGCGGCCGTCGTCGCCGGGGTCTCGCGGGCGATGGCGGGCCGGGCCGTGGCGCAGTGCGAATTCTACTCGAACAGGTGCACAGGGTGACCTGTTTATCACAGGCGGTGGCCCCGGGCAAGTCGGTAGTTGCGCTGAAACGGCATCAGTTTCCTTGCAATGCAAGCCAATCGAAGCGTTCGGGTATCGATCTTCGGGGTGGGCATGATGCTTGCACGGTCGGGGGCCGGCCGGCTCAGGAGGAGGAGACCATGGGCGAGAAGGTCGTGGCGACCCGGGCGGACCTTTCGGACCGGCAGATGTACCGGCGAAAGCTCCAGTCCTGCCTCGACGCGCTCGGCCGGATGCTGCGGGAGGAGCGGTTCGACCGCCCCAAGGGCGTCATCGGCGTGGAGATCGAGCTCAACCTGGCCGACGAACAGGGCCTGCCGCTGCTGAACAACGCCCAGGTGCTCACCGCGATCGGCTCCGCCGACTTCCAGACCGAGCTGGGGCGCTTCAACATCGAGGTCAACATCGCGCCGCACCGGCTCTTCGGGCACGTCTTCGAGGAACTGCGCGAGGAGATCGACACCGGGCTGCGCTACGCCGACCGGCGGGCCGCCGAGGCCGGCGCGCGGATCGTCATGGTGGGCATCCTGCCGACCCTGGAGCTCGACCACACCGGGCTCGACGCGATGTCCCACAACCAGCGGTACAGCCTGCTCAGCGACCAGATCCTGGCCGCCCGGGGCGAGGACATCACGCTGGACATCGAGGGCGTCGAGCACCTCCAGCTGGAGTCGATCACCATGGTCGCCGAGGCCGCCGCGACCTCGCTGCAACTGCACCTCCAGGTGACGCCGCAGCGCTTCTCCTCGGTGTGGAACGCGGCCCAGGCGATCTGCGGGCCGCAGCTCGCGCTCGGCGCCAACTCGCCGTTCCTGTTCGGGCGGGAGCTGTGGCGCGAGACCCGGCCGGTGCTCTTCCAGCAGGCCTGCGACACCCGTTCGGCGGAGCTCAAGGCGCAGGGCGTGCGCCCGATCACCTGGTTCGGCGAACGCTGGGTGGACTCGGCGTACGACCTGTTCGAGGAGAACCTGCGGTACTTCCCCGCGCTGCTGCCGATCTGCGACGACGAGGACCCGGCCAAGGTGCTGGCCTCCGGCGGCGTGCCCCGGCTGGCCGAGATGCGGCTGCACAACGGCACCATCTACCGCTGGAACCGGCCGGTGTACGACGTCAGCGGCGGGGTGCCGCACCTGCGGGTGGAGAACCGGGCGCTGCCGGCCGGGCCGACGGTGGCCGACACGCTCGCCAACGCGGCGTTCTACTACGGCGTGGTGCGGGTGCTGGCCGAGCAGTCCCGGCCGATCTGGACCAGGCTGCCGTTCGAGCGGGCCGACGAGAACTTCCAGCAGGCCGCCCGGTACGGCGTGGACGCGGTGTTCCAGTGGCCGAAGCAGGGCCGGGCCGGTCGCGCCGGCGGGCTGACCACCGTGCCCGCCGTCGACCTGGTGCTCAACGAACTGCTGCCGATGGCCTACCAGGGCCTGGACGCCTGGGGCGTGGAGCCGGCCGACCGGGACCGCTACCTCGGCATCATCGAGCAGCGCTGCCTGCGCCGGGTCAACGGCGCGTCCTGGCAGAGCGCGACCTTCCACCGGCTGCGCGAGCAGTACGGGATGGAGCGGCCGGCCGCGCTGGCGGCGATGACCCGGCGGTACATGGAGCACATGCGCGGCGGCGAGCCGGTGCACACCTGGCCGGTGGGGTAGGCCCCCGGACCCCCGGGCCCCGGACCCCCGGACCCCGTCCCCGGACCCCCGGCCCGCCGGGCGCGCTGTGGAAGGATGATCGCTCCGGTCCGCCGACGGCCGCCCGCCGGCGCCCGGAGCGCCGCCCGTCCGCCGCCGCCCGTGCTGGAGCACCCCCGTGACGACCGTTCCGACCGTACCGGAGACCGCGAAGCCGACCCGCCGCCTGCTCGGGGTGGAGCTGCTGACCGTCCTCGGCCTCTCGCTCGGGGCGAGCGGCATCAGCGCGCTGATCAGCTTCACCGGCTCGCTCACCGAGACGCTGAAACTGGGCCAGCAGGTCGCCACCCTGAACGGCTCGCGCGCCCCCGGCCGGCCCTGGCTGGACCTGGTCTGGCAGCTCTACTACATCGGCCGCGGGCTGATGCCGGTCGTGCTGGTCGGCTACCTGCTGGTGCGCGAGGGCACCACGCTGCGGGTGCTGGGCTTCGACCTCGGGCGCAAGCTGGGCGACCTCGGCCGGGGCGCGGCCGTCGCGGCGGCGATCGGCGGCTCGGGGCTGGCGCTCTACCTGGCCTCGCAGGCGGCCGGCTACAACCTGACGGTCGCGCCGTCCGGGCTGCCGGAGGTCTGGTGGCGGATCCCGGTGCTGCTGCTGTCGGCCTGGCAGAACGCGATCCTGGAGGAGGTCGTCGTCCTCGGCTACCTGCTGCGCCGGCTCGGGCAGCTGGGCTGGTCGTGGCTGGCGGCGCTGGCGGCGAGCTCGCTGCTGCGCGGCTCGTACCACCTGTACCAGGGCGTCGGCGGGCTGGTCGGCAACATCGTGATGGGCGTGGTGTTCTGCCTGCTGTACCGGCGGTGGGGGCGGGTGATGCCGCTGGTGGTGGCGCATGCGCTGATCGACACGGTGGCGTTCGTCGGGTACGCGCTGCTCGCCGGGCACGTCAGCTGGCTGCCCACCGGCTGAGCGGGAGCACCGCCCCGGGGCGCGGCGGGCGGGCCAGCAGCCGGTCCACGTGGTGGCGTTCGAGGCCCTGGCCGGGGTCGACGGCCAGCAGCAGGCGGTCGCGGCGCCAGAGCGAGTTGCGGACCAGCCGGGGCGGGATCACGTCGTCGACCCAGGCGAACGGGCGGCCGGCGGCGTACCGCAGCAGCGGCGCCCACTTGCGGGCGGAGAGCAGTTCCATCAGCGGCAAGATGTGGGTGTTGGCGTGTTCCTCCCACGTCGTCGCCCAGACCAGTTCGTAGCGGCCGGCCAGTTCGCGCAGCCAGGTGCCGTGCCGGGCGGAGAGCAGCACGGTGTAGCCGAACAGGGTGTGGGCGTCGAAGTCGGCCTCGGGTGCGGGGCAGACCGGGTTGAGCACACCGTCGACGTCCAGGAACAGCAGTGGCTTGGGCATCGGGGGTCTCCCAGGTCTCATCCGTCGTCACCTGGACGGACGTGCCGCGCCCTCCGGTGGTTGCCCGCCGGAGGGCGCACACGGGGGCGCACGGGGTGCGCCGGGCGGTTCAGCCGGTGGTGGCGGGGACCGGGAGCGCGTCGGCGGCCGGGGCGGCCGGGCGCCGGGAGAGGCGACGGACCTCCGGTTCCAGCAGCACGGCGGCGCTCAGCACCAGCGAGATCACCGCGCAGGCCCAGAGCGCGCCGGACAGGCCCAGCCGGCCGGCGACCGGGCCGGCCAGCGCGGTGCCGAGCGGTGCCAGCGACAGCGAGCCGAGTTCGTCGTAGGCGATGATCCGGGAGAACGCCTCGGGGGGAATCTCCTGCTGCAGCGCGATCATCCAGTTGACGCCGAAGACGGTGACGCCGACGCCGGAGAGGAACATCGCCGCGCAGAGCACCGGCAGCGGGGCGGACGCCGCCAGGGCGAGCGCGGGCACGCCGAACAGGAAGACGCCCCAGTTGCCGGCCAGCAGGATCCGCCGCGGCTGCCAGCGGGTCATCAGCACGCCGGTGGCGACCAGACCGACGCCGTAGGCCGCCATCGCCAGGCCCCAGTCCCGGGCACCGCCGAGCCGTTCCTTGGCGAAGGCCGGGCCGTACACCGCCTCGACCGCGCCGACGCAGGCGACCAGCACCGAGAACTGGAGGACGACCACCCAGAGCCAGCGGCGGGAGGAGAACTCCTGCCAGCCCTCGCGCAGGTCGCGGAGCAGCCCGCCGCCCCCGGCCGGGGCCGCCGGGGCCTGCGGCTCCAGCAGGAAGCGCAGCGCGGCGGCGGCCAGGAAGCAGACCGCGTCCAGGGCGAGCACCCAGCCGGCGCCGACCCCGGCGGTCAGCGCGCCGCCGAGCGCGGCGCCGCCGATCTGCGAGCCGTTGAAGCCCATCCGGTACACCGAGAAGGCGCGGGCGGCGTGCTCGGGGGCGACGCTCTCCATGATCATGCCGCCGGCGGCGGGGGTGTAGAACGCGTAGCCCGCCCCGGCGCCGGCCGACAGCAGCATCAGCTGCCACAGGGCCGGGTCGCCGGCCAGCACCAGGGCGGCGAGGGCGCCCTGGGCGACGGCGCTGAACACATTGGCGGCGACCATGACGTGGTGGCGCGGCAGCCGGTCGGCGAGCGCGCCGCCGACCACCAGCAGCAGGACGGTGGGCAGCAGCCGGGCGGCGGTGACGTAGCCGACGTCGGTGGTGGAGCCGCCGCCGTCCAGGATGGCGAAGGCGGTCGCGATGGGCGCGCCGGCGTTGCCGAGGCCGCTGACCACGGTGGCGGTGGTCTGGATCCGGAAGTTGCGGCTCGCCCAGGCGAGGCGGCCGGCGGGGGAGGGTGGCGGTTGGCTCTGCACCCCGTGACTATGCCGGGGCGGATGGTCCGTGTCCATCCGATTACAGGGGGCGCCGGACGGGCGCCGACGGGGTGCTCCCGGCGGTCAGCCGAGGTGGCCCCGGAGGAAGGTCAGGGTGCGCCGCCAGGCGATCTCGGCCTGCAGCGGGTCGTAGGTACCGAGCAGGTTCTCCTCGTTCATGAAGGCGTGCCCGGCCGGGTAGAAGTGGATCTCCGGGCGGACGTCGGTGGCCTCGCCGATCCGGATCGCGGCCTCGTCGACGGCGGCCATCGGGATCGCGCGGTCGTGCTCACCGTAGTGGCCGAGCACATGGGCGGTCAGGCCCCGGTACTCGAAGTCCGGGTCGGGCGGCAGCCCGTAGAACGGGACCACCGCGGCCACCCGGTCGCCCTCGGCGGTGGCCAGCAGCAGGGCGAAGCCGCCGCCCATGCAGAAGCCGACCACCCCGACCGCGTCGCCGACCACACCGTCCAGCCCGAGCAACAGGTCGACCGCGCGGCGCAGGTCCCGCACCGCCCGCTCGACCGGGAGCTCGCGCTTGAGCCGGGCGGCCTCGGCGCTGTCGTGGGTGGTCGCGCCGCCGAAGAGGTCCGGCGCGAGGACGGTGAAGCCCTCGGCGGCGAACCGGTCGGCCACGCCGGCCAGGTACGGGGTCAGGCCCCACCACTCCTGGATCACCACCAGGCCGGGGCCGACGCCCAGCGGCGGGCGGGCCAGGTAGCCGTGGGCCTCGCGGCCGTTGCTCGGGAAGGTGACGTTCTGCCGGGAGCCGCCCTGGTCAGGCATGGCTTCCTCTCGGGGGACGGGCCGCCGGGCGCGGCGGCGGGTCGGTGGCCGGGGGCGTGGAACGGCGGGGCCGGTGGGTCAGCCCATCTCCTCCAGGGCACGGCCCTTGGTCTCCTTGATGCAGAAGGCCACGAAGGGGATCGAGAGCAGCGCGAAGGCCGCGTAGATGACGTAGGTCGCCGACAGGTTCCAGTCGGCGAGGTCGGGGAAGCTGACCGTGATCGCCCAGTTGGCGATCCACTGGGCGGAGGCGGCCACGGACAGCGCGAGCGCGCGGATCCGGTTCGGGAACATCTCGCCGAGCAGCACCCAGACCACCACGCCCCAGGAGAAGGCGAAGCAGAGCACGAAGACGTGCGCGGCGATCAGCGCGACGGTGGCGTGGGTGTTGTCCAGGGTCGCGGCGTCGCCGGTGCCCTCCCGGTAGGAGAAGGCCCAGGCGGCGGTGCCCAGCGCGGCGGCCATGCCGGCCGAGCCGGCCAGTGCCAGCGGCTTGCGGCCGATCCGGTCGACCAGGGCCATCGCGATCACCGTGCCGATCACGTTGATGATCGAGGTGGAGAGGCTGATCAGCAGCGAGTTGGACTCGTTGATGCCGACCGACTGCCACAGGAAGGAGGAGTAGTAGAAGATCACGTTGATGCCGACGAACTGCTGGAACGCCGAGGCGCCGATGCCGACCCAGACGATCGGCAGCAGGCCGAACCGGCCGCCGAGCAGGTCCTTGAGACGGGGTTTGCGGGCGGACTCCAGCACCGCGCGGATCTCGGCCACCCGCGCGTCGAGGTCGACGTCCTCGCCCTCGACCTCCCGCAGCACCCGGCGCGCCTGCGCCTCCCGGTGGTCGGCGATCAGGTAGCGCGGGGACTCCGGGATGGCCAGCGCCATCAGACCGTAGACCAGGGCCGGGATCGCCTCCACGCCGAGCATCCACTGCCAGGCCTGGACGCCGCCCAGGTGGCCGGTGGACTCCCCGCCGGCGGCCTGGTTGAGCGCCCAGTTGGCGAGCTGGGAGACGGTGATGCCGAGCACGATCGCCATCTGCTGGAAGGAGGCCAGCCGGCCCCGGTAGGCGGTCGGGGCGACCTCGGCGATGTAGGTCGGGGCGATCACCGAGGCGATGCCGATCGCCACGCCGCCGACCACCCGCCAGGTGGCCAGCACCTCGATGTTCGGCGGGAACATCGAGCCGATGCCGCTGACCGCGAAGAGGAACGCGGCCAGCAGCATGGTGCGCACCCGGCCCAGGTGGTCGGCGAGCCGGCCGGCCACGACCGCCCCGGCGGCCGAGCCGAGCAGGGCGATGGCCACCACGAACGCGGTGGTGCCGTTGCCCACCTGGAAGTGCTTCTGGATGCCCGTCACCGCGCCGTTGATCACCGCGCTGTCGTAGCCGAACAGGAAACCGCCCATCGCGGCGGCGGCCGAGATGAACACCACGTGCCCGAGGTGCGCCTCGCCGGAAGCCGGATGGGTGTGGGGCCTGGACACGCGCGCTCCCCGGGGTCGACGGTCCCGCCCGCACGGCCGGGCGGGCAGGGTTCGTCTCACATTCGATCAGCGCGGGGGGCCTCGCGTCGCGGCGGCTGGGCCGAACGGGTGACGGGGCGTCAGCTCGGCGCGCGGTTCCCCGGCACGGCGGGTGCCGTCCGGCGGGCGTTGCGGCGCAGCAGCTGGGTGCGGGCGCCGGCGTCCAGCGGGCGGGCGCGATCGGCGAGCCGCTCGGCCAGCGCGTACTGCTCGGCGGCCGGCTTCTTGTCGTCGTACTTGAACTTGGCCCGCACCTCGCGGATCGTCAGCCGCAGCCCGGTCAGGCCGGGGAGCAGCCGGCCGAGCTCGCCCTCGCCGGGGGCGACCCGCAGCTGCGGGCTCTCCGGCTGGAAGTGGGCCAGCTGCCGGTTGAGGATCTCCGCCTTGCCGGCCGCGTCCTCGACCGGCACGGCGGTGGCGTGGAACTGCACCGAGGCGTAGAAGCTGGTCGGGGTGCCGGGCTCGCCGCGCCAGTGGCCGGGGGCGAAGGCGTAGTCGTCGGTGACCGCGAGGGTGACCTCCGGATCCGCCCGGACGGCCGCGAGCAGCGGGTTGGGGGCGGCCAGGTGGAGCAGGATCTCGCCCCGGTCGGCGTCCAGCAGGAAGTGGGTGGGCACCAGGACCGGGCCGTGGCCGGGCCCGCCGTTGGCGGCGAGCAGCCCGAAGTCGCGGCCCTCGGCGAGCCAGGCGCGCCATTCGTCCTCGTCGCCGCGGTCCCAGGATCGGATCAGCATCGGGGTCTCCGGTCAGACGGCGCGCGGGGCGGTGAGGGCGGCGAGGTTGGCGGGCAGCGGCACGGTGGTGGAGGCGTCCGGCTCGGGGGCGCCGTAGCCGGCGGTGACCGGGACGACGCCGGCCCAGTACGGCAGGGCGAGGTCCTCGGGGTCGTCGTCGGCGAGGTCGGCCCGGGTCTTGGCGGAGACCTCGTCGAGGTCGAGGCGGATCACCGCGGTGGCGGCGAGCTCCTTGGCGTTGGCCGGGCGGACCTCGGCGGAGCGGCCCGGGACCACCTGGTCGACCAGCGCGTCCAGCGCGACCGTCAGCTCCTCGGGGTCGGTCACCTGGTGCGCGGTGCCGTGGGCGACCACCGAGCGGAAGTTGACCGAGTGGTTGAAGGCCGACTTGGTCAGCACCAGGGCGTCCACCAGGGTGACGGTGACGCAGACCGGCAGGCCCTGCCCGCCCCTGGCGCCGCGCAGCGGGCGGCTGCCGGTGGAGCCGTGCACGTAGAGGCGGTCGCCGACCCGGGCGTGGATGGTGGGCAGCACGACCGGCGCCCCGTCGGCGACGAAGCCGAGGTGGCAGAGGTAGGTGGCGTCCAGGATCGCGTGGATCGCCTCGCGCTCCCAGGTGGCGCGCTCCTTGTAGCGGGTGGGGGTGGTGCGCGGGGTACGGGGGTAGGACGTGTCGCTGTCCGGCGTGGTCGACATGACAAACCTCTATGTACTAGTGCATAATCTATTTTGTGCTAGGAGACTATCGGATCACCGGTCGGCGTGCCAGCGAGATCGCGGCCGAGGTCGAGCGGGGCGTCAGCGACGGCCGGCTCGCCCCCGGAACCCCGCTGCCGCCGCTGCGCGACCTCGCCGCCGACCTCGGCGTCAACCCCAACACGGTGGCCGCCGCCTACCGGCTGCTCCGCGACCGCGGCGTGATCGAGACCGCCGGCCGCAAGGGCAGCCGGATCCGCCCGCGCCCCGCCCACACCCCGCGCGACCAGATCCGCCTGCCCGTCCCGCCGCACGCCCGCGACCTCTCCGACGGCAACCCCGACCCGGCGCTGCTGCCCGACCTCACCCCGGCCCTGGCCGCCGCCGCCGAGGCCGCCCGCCGCACCCCGGTCCGCTACGGCGACCCGGCCGCCGACCCGGGCCTGCTCGCGCTGGCCGGCGCGGGCTTCGCCGCCGACGGCCTGCCGTCCGGGCCGGTCGCCGTCGCCTCCGGCTCGCTGGACACCATCGAGCGGATCCTGGTCACCCGGCTGCGCCCCGGCGACGCCGTCGCCGTCGAGGACCCGGGCTGGGGCAGCCTGCTCGACCTGCTGCCGGCGCTCGGCCTGCGCACCGTGCCGGTCCGGCTCGACGACGCGGGCCCGCTGCCGGAGGCGCTCGCCGGGGCGCTGGAGGCCGGCGCGCGGGCGGTGATCGTCACCAGCCGGGCGCAGAACCCGACCGGTGCCGCGCTCACCGCCGGGCGGGCCGCCGAGCTGCGCGCGGTGCTGGCCGGGCACCCGGACGTGCTGCTGATCGAGGACGACCACGGCCACGGCATCGTCGACCTGCCCTACCACCCGCTGGCCGGGGCGGGCCCGGCGCACTGGGCGGTGGTGCGCTCGGCGGCCAAGGCGTACGGGCCGGACCTGCGGTTGTCGGTCGCGGTCGGGGACGCGGACACCGTCGGCCGGGTGCTCGGGCGCCAGCGGCTGGGGACGGGCTGGGTCAGCCACCTGCTCCAGCACACGGTGGCCGAGCTGTGGCGCACCGACGCGGCGCCGGCCGACCGGGTGGCCGGCGCCTACCGGGAGCGCCGGGAGGCGCTGATCGGCGCGCTGGCCGAGCGGGGGATCGCGGCGCACGGCGCGAGCGGGCTGAACGTCTGGGTGCCGGTGGCGGACGAGGCCGTCGCGCTCGCCGCGCTGCTCCAGCGGGGCTGGGTGGCGGCGCCCGGGGCGCGCTTCCGGCTGCAGTCGCCGCCCGGGCTGCGGATCACCGTCGCCCGGCTCGACCCGGCGGACGCCCGGCGGCTGGCGGGGGACCTCGCCGCGGTGCTCGGCGGGGCGGAGGGGACCGCCGGGCCGGGGGCGCAGGGCGCGGCGTCCCGGCCGGTCTGACGAAGGCCGCCGGCCGCGGCCGCTCAGCCCTTGGCGAGCAGCGCCTGGGCGTGCTCCCTGACCTGGTCCTTGGTCAGATAGGCGTCGGTGTACTCGAAGTCGCGCAGCCGGGCGGGCTGGCGGGCGAGGAAGCCGGTGCGCACGAAGTCGTCGCCGGCGGTGGCGTTGAGCATCCAGTTGGCGCCCACCCGGAACTTCGCGACGTTGGTGCGCATCGCCATCAGGTGGTAGCCGCGCGCCACCAGCTGGGCGGGCACCCCGCGCAGCTCCACCCCGACCGGCTTGGAGACGGCGTCCTTGCCGCCGAGGTCCACGACCAGGCCCAGGTCCTTGTGGTAGTACGGCTCCAGCGGCTGGTTGCGCAGCGCCGCGATGACGTTGCCGGCCACCGCCCGGCCCTGGCGGGCCGAGTGCTGGGCGGTCGGCGGGCAGACCGCGCCGTCGCCCTTGGCGAGGTCCGGCACGGCGGCGGCGTCGCCGAGCGCGAAGACGCCCTCGTACTGCGGCACCCGCATCTCCGCCGTGACCGCGATCCGTCCGCGCACCGTCTCGGCGTCCAGGGTGGCGATCAGCGGGCTCGCCGCGACGCCGGCCGTCCAGATCAGCGTCCGGCAGGGCAGCACCCGGCCGTCGGTGAACTTGACCGACTCGGCGCCGACCTCGGCCACCGAGACGCCCAGCGACACCTCGACGCCGCGCTCGCGCAGCACCTCCAGGGCGGCGGTGCCGAGGGCGTCGCCCAGCTCGGGCATCAGCTTCGGCGCGATGTCGATGAGGTGCCACTTGATCTGCCGGGCGTCCAGCCGCGGGTAGCGGTGGGCGGCCGCGGTGGTGAGCCGCTGCAGGCAGGCGGCGGTCTCGGTGCCCGCGTAGCCGCCGCCGACCACCACGAACTGGAGCCGCGACTCGCGCTCCTTCTGGTCCGGGCTGGCGGAGGCGAGGTCGAGCTGGGCGATCACGTGGTCGCGGACGTAGGCCGCCTCGGCGAGGGTCTTCATGCCGCGCGCGTAGTCGGTCAGGCCGGGGATGTCGAAGGTGCGGGTGACGCTGCCGGGGGCCAGCACCAGGTAGTCGTACTTCTGTGCCACCACCTCGTCGGTGATCTTGCGGACCACGCAGACCTTGGAGGCCGGGTCCACGCCGATCGCGCCGCCGGGGACGATGTGGGTGCGCCGCAGCGAGCGGCGCAGCGAGACGGCCACCGACTGGGGGGTGAGCACGCCGGCCGCCACGTGCGGCAGCAGCGGCAGGTAGAGCTGGTAGCTGAACGGGGTGACCAGGGAGATCTCCGCCTCCGCGGGGGAGAGCCTGCGCTCCAGGCGGCGCGCGCACTCCAGTCCGGCGAAGCCGCCGCCCACGATCAGGATCCGGGCTCGTTCCATCGCGTCCCTCACAGTGCAGTCGGTACCGGTGCAAGTGGTTGCCCCACGGCGCGGCCGGCGTGCCGCGGGTCGTGGTCGTCGGGTGCCCCGATCACTGTCCGCCACACTCGCACGGAGCAGCCGGGGCTGCCACCGGAGACGACCCGGGCGGGCGAGCGTGCCGAGCGACACCCGCCCCGTGCATATGCCCGATAGGCTGTCCGCCGTGCTCCCCGAGGTGACGGCGGTCCGTTATGTGACGCCACTGCGAGAAGGCGGCTCGATGCCGGGCCTGGTCGAGGCCGACGACCGGCGTCTGTACGCCCTGAAGTGGGTCGGCGCGGCCCAGGGCCGCAAGGCGCTGGTGGCCGAGGTGCTGGCCGGCGAGCTCGGCCGGCAGCTCGGCCTGCCGGTGCCCGCGCTGGTGACCGTCGATCTGGACCCGGTGCTGGCCCGCAGCGAGCCGGATCCGCAGATCCAGGACCAGATGCGCGCCAGCGGCGGGCTCAACCTGGGCATGGCCTTCGTCAGCGGCGCGCTCAACTTCGACCCGGTCTGCTTCGAGGTGGACGCCGGGCTGGCCGGGCAGGTGCTCTGGTTCGACGCGCTGATCGGCAACGTCGACCGCTCCTGGCGCAACCCCAACCTGCTGGTCGCCACCGGCGGCCTGCGGCTGATCGACCACGGCGCGAGCCTGATCTTCCACCACAACTGGGCGGGCGCGGCCGGCTGGACCCGCCGTCCCTACGACGCCTCCGACCACGCGCTGCTGGGCGCGGGGCCGGACCTGGCGGCGGCCGACAAGGCGCTCGCACCGCTCGCCGAGGCGGCGATCGCGGAGGCGGTGGCGCAGATCCCCGACGTCTGGCTGGCGGACGAGCCGGGGTTCGACTCGCCCGGGGCGGTGCGCGAGGCGTACCGCGCCCAGCTGTCCGCGCGACTGGCCGGTCCGCGTGACTGGCTGCCGGAGGTGTCCGCATGAGCGAGCCGGGCTTCGAGGAGTTCGGGCTGTCGGAGTCCCGTCTGTCCGGGTCCCGCCTGTCCTGGGCGGCGGACACCGGGCCGGCCGAGCTCCGGACGGGAGAGTCGGCGCGCTCGGCGACGCCGCTGCGGGCCGAGCTGCACGAGTACGAGTACGCGGTGATCCGGGCGGTGCCCCGGGTGGAGCGCGGCGAGTGCGTCAACGTGGGCGTGCTGCTGTACTGCCGGCAGGGCTCCCACCTGGCCGCGCGGACCCATCTGGACCAGGCGCGGCTGCTGGCGCTGGACCCGGTCGCCGACGTGTCGGCGGTGCGCCGGGCGCTGCACGGGATCGAGCTGGTCTGCGCGGGCGGTCCGCAGGCCGGTCCGGCCGCGGCGGACGCCCCCGGGCAGCGGTTCCGCTGGCTCACCGCCCCGCGCAGCGCGGTGGTGCAGCCGGGGCCGGTGCACACCGGGCTGACCGCCGATCCGGAGGCGGAGCTGCGGCGGCTGTTCGACCAGCTGGTGCTCTGAGCACGGGGGCTTCCCGGGTCCGGCGGTTTGGCCGCCGGACCTTTGCCGTCCTCAAATCTTGAGTAAGTGAAGCAGTCGGTCGTAGGCTGACCCCATGGGTTCGACGACGACCACGACCGTACCGACCAACGCCGAGCTGATGGAGGCGCTGGCCGCCGTCGGCGGTGCGTACTTCCAGGACTTCGCGGCCGCCGCCGCCCGGCACGGTCTCTCCTCCTCGCAGGCCAAGGCGCTCGGCGCCGTCCAGGAGCCGGTGCCGATGCGCGCGCTGGCCGGGCGGCTCGGCTGCGACGCCTCCAACGTGACCGGCATCGTCGACCGGCTGGAGGCGCTGGGCCTGGCCCGCCGGGAGGCCTCGGCGGGCGACCGGCGGGTCAAGATCGTCGTCATCAGCGAGCAGGGCCGGGAGATCCTGGCGCTGATCCGCGGCGAGATGGGCCGCACCCACCAGGCCTTCGAGAGCCTCAGCGGCGAGCAGCGCGCCGCGCTGCACTCGATCTGCCTGCACGTGCTGCCGGTGCTCAGCGGGCGTCAGTAGGCCCGGTCGCCGGGACCGCCCGCCCGGTCCGCCGGGTCCGCCGGTCCGGGACCACCGCGGACCGTCAGGGCCGATGCGACGGCGGGCGGCAGCGGGGCGTGGTGGAGCAGGGTGAGGCGCCGGGTCGCGCGGGTGAGGGCGACGTAGAGGTCCGCCGGCCCCTGGGCGAGCAGCGCGGCCGGGTCGACCAGCGCGACCTCGTCGTACTCCAGGCCCTTGGCCTCCCGGACGGTCAGCGCCCCCAGCGCGGCGGCGAGGGCGTCCGGGGCGATCACCCCGCGGGTGCCGGGGCCGGTGGGCAGGGCGGCCAGGGCCGCGGCGTAGTCGCCGTCCGGAACGGGCACCGGCCGCGGGCGCGCTGGGGTCTCCCGGACGGCCCGCGGCGGCTCCTGGCCGGGGGCGTGGGCGCGCAGCACCGCCGCCGCCGGCGCCATGATCGCGGCCGGCGTCCGGTAGTTGACGGTGAGCTTCTCCTCGCGCCAGCGGCCCGGCAGTTCGCGGTCCAGCACCTCCGCCCAGGACGCCCGGGCCCCGGCCGGCGAACCGGTCTGGGCGAGGTCGCCGACGATGGTCAGCGAGCGGGTCGGCACCCGGCGCAGCACGGTGCGCCAGGCCATCGCGGACAGTTCCTGCGCCTCGTCGACCACCACGTGCCCGTAGGCCCACGTGCGGTCGGCGGCGGCGCGCTCGGCGGTGGTGCGCTCCGGGCCGGTGTCGCGGAAGCGCTCGGCGAGCAGCCCGGCGTCCAGGGCGGCGTGCTGGTCCGTGACGGTGAGCACGCCCTCGGCGTAGGCCCGTTCCTCGTCCAGCGCCCGTGCGGCGGCGCGGGAGCGGGCCCGGACCGCGGCGCCGTCCTCGCCGAGGAGCTCGGCGGCCTCGTCCAGCAGCGGGACGTCCCCGGTGGTCCACGGCGTGCCGGCCGGGCGCAGCACGGCGGAGCGTTCGGCGGGGGAGAGGCCGGGGGCCGCGGTCGCCAGCAGGGCGGGGTCGGAGAGCAGCCGGTCGATCAACCGGCCCGGTGTCAGGACCGGCCAGAGGGCGTCCAGTGCGGCGCGGACCCCGGGCTGCGCCCAGAGCTCGCCCGGGGCGTAGCGGGCCTCCTCCTCGTCGTACGGACGGCCGAGGGAGAGCGCCTGCGCCACCGCGAGGGCGTCCAGCAGGGTGCGCAGGAAGAACCCGCGGGCCCGGTTGTGCGGCAGGCGCAGGCCGCGCGCGGCCGTCCTGGCCTCGGCGCAGGCCCGGTGCGGCAGCCGCAGGTGCTCGCCGAGCAGGAGGTCGCCGGCGGGCAGCGGCTGGTGGGCCTCGACGGCGCGCCGCACCGCGTCCGCCATCCACGGGCCGCCCTTGACCACCGCGGCGGCGGGCGCGTCCTCGACGGCGGTCCGGACGCCGGGGAACAGTTCGCCGACGGTGCTCAGCACCACCTCGCTCTCGCCGAGCGCGGGCAGCACCTGGTCGATGTAGCGCAGGAACGCCGGGTTGGGGCCGACCACCAGGACGCCGCGCCGCTCCAGCACCGCGCGGTGGGTGTACAGCAGGTAGGCGGCGCGGTGCAGCGCGGTGACCGTCTTCCCGGTGCCGGGGCCGCCCTGGACGACCAGTGCGCCGGGCAGCGGGGCGCGGATCACCCGGTCCTGCTCGGCCTGGATGGTGGCGACCACGGTGGCCATCCGGCCGGTCCGCTCGCGGTCGAGGGCGGCCAGCAGCGCCGCCTCGCCGACGAGGCCGCGCCGGCCGCCCTCGTCCAGGCCGGCCAGGTCGAGCGCCTCGTCGTCCAGTCCGGTCAGGGTGCGGCCGCTGGTGCGCAGGTGGCGGCGGCGGAGGAGGTCGCCCGGGTCGGCCGGGGTGGCGGTGTAGAACGGGCGGGCGGCCGGCGCGCGCCAGTCGATCAGCACCGGCTCGTACGTCCCGGCCGTTTCGTCGGTGAGGCCGATCCGGCCGATGCGGCGGACCGTGCCGTCGCGGTGGTCGAGGCGGCCGAAGCAGAGTCCGCGCTCGACGGCCTCCAGCCGGGCGGCGCGGCGGACGGCCTCGGCGGCGTGCAGCTCGCGCTCCAGCCGGGCCTGGTGGGTGCCGCCCGGGCCGGCTTCGCGGCCGGCCGCCGCGAGGGTCCGGCGGGCGCGCTCGCGGGCGGCGTCCAACTGGGCGTAGAGGCCGGTCAGGTGGGCCTGTTCGGTGCGCAGGGCCTCGGCCAGGGAGGCGTCCGGTCCGGTCGGAGGAGGGGGAACCGCTGGAGATCCGTTCACGGGTGTGGTATCCTTGCGGCGAGGAGTTTGTTGGGCTCATTGCCTTGACTGCTCAAGTGTCCCAGCCTACCCGAGCCCGGGCCGTTCCGGCTGACCTCGGCTGTTAGGCTTGCGAAGCGTGAGCGCGAAGCCCCAGATCCCCAATGTCCTGGCCTCCCGGTACGCCTCGGCGACCCTGGCCCAGCTGTGGTCCCCCGAGCACAAGGTGGTGCTTGAGCGCCACCTCTGGCTCGCCGTCCTGAAGGCCCAGCAGGACCTCGGTGTCGAGGTGCCCGCCACCGCCGTCGCCGACTACGAGCGGGTGATCGGCCAGGTCGACCTCGCCTCCATCGCCGCCCGCGAGCGGGTCACCCGGCACGACGTCAAGGCCCGCATCGAGGAGTTCAGCGACCTCGCCGGCCACGAGCAGATCCACAAGGGCATGACCTCCCGGGATCTGACCGAGAACGTCGAGCAGCTGCAGATCCGCCAGTCGCTGGAGCACGTGCGCGACCGCACCGTCGCCGTGCTGGTGCGCCTGGGCCGGCTCTCGGCCGAGCACGCCGAGCTGGTCATGGCCGGCCGTTCGCACAACGTGGCCGCGCAGGCCACCACCCTGGGCAAGCGCTTCGCGTCGATCACCGACGAGCTGCTGGTCGCCTTCCGCCGCCTGGAGGAGCTGATCGCCCGCTACCCGCTGCGCGGGATCAAGGGCCCGGTCGGCACCGCGCAGGACATGCTCGACCTGCTCGGCGGCGACACCGACAAGCTCGCCGAGCTGGAGCGCCGGGTCGCCGCGCACCTCGGTTTCGAGAACGTGCTCATCAGCGTGGGCCAGGTCTACCCGCGCTCGCTGGACTTCGAGGTGCTGACCGCGCTCGTCCAGCTGGCCGCCGCGCCGTCCAGCCTGGCCAAGACCATCCGCCTGATGGCCGGCCACGAGCTGGTGACCGAGGGCTTCAAGGAGGGCCAGGTCGGCTCCTCGGCGATGCCGCACAAGATGAACACCCGCTCGTGCGAGCGCGTCAACGGCCTGGCCGTCATCCTGCGCGGCTACGCGTCGATGACCGGCGAGCTGGCCGGCGACCAGTGGAACGAGGGCGACGTCTCCTGCTCGGTGGTCCGCCGGGTCGCGCTGCCGGACGCCTTCTTCGCCTTCGACGGCCTGCTGGAGACCTTCCTGACCGTCCTCGACGAGTTCGGCGCCTTCCCGGCCGTGATCGAGGCCGAGCTGGACCGCTACCTGCCGTTCCTGGCCACCACCAAGGTGCTGATGGGCGCGGTGCGGGCGGGTGTCGGCCGGGAGACCGGTCACGAGGTCATCAAGGAGCACGCCGTCGCCTCCGCGCTCGCGATGCGGGCCGGCGCCCGGGAGAACGAGCTGCTGGACCGGCTGGCGAACGACGAGCGGATCCCGCTGGACCGGGCCGCGCTGGATGCGCTGCTGGCCGACAAGCTGTCCTTCACCGGTGCGGCCGGGGCGCAGGTCGCCGAGGTCGTCCGCCAGGTCGAGGCCGTCGCGGCCGCATACCCGGAGGCCGCCAAGTACGCGCCGGGCGACATTCTCTGACGGAACGTCACGCCCGTCCGCCCGCCGCTCCGGCGGGCGGACGGCCGGGTCGCAGCCCCGTCGCCGGTCAGGCGGCGGGGCCCTCGCGGCGTTCGGCCGCGACCGGGGCCGGGTGGCCGGGGTCGAGCGGCGGGCCGTTGGTCGCGCAGGCGTAGCGGCAGTCCGGCTCCGCCACCGGGTGCGCGTCCTCGGGGGCCAGCACGTTGCCGTGGACGGCCACCAGCGCGGTCAGCCCGCCGGCCACCAGCAGCCCGGCACAGATCAGCATCGAGGTGCGGAAGGCGGAGTCGACCGCGTCCGGCACCTGGTAGGCGTCGCCGCTCAGCCCCGACAGTGCGGGCAGCGCCGCGACCGCCAGCAGCCCGGCCGCCCGGGCGGCGGCGTTGTTGACCCCGCTGGCGATGCCCGCGTGACGCACCTCCACCGCCGCCAGCACGGTGGCGGTCAGCGGCGCGACCAGCAGCACCATGCCGCTGCCCATCACGGCGACGGCGGGCAGCACGTCCGTCCAGTACGAGGCGCCGGGGCCGATCCGCAGCATCAGCAGGACGCCCGCCGCGCAGAGCAGCGGGCCGACGGTCAGCGGCAGCCGCGGGCCGATCCGCTTGCCGAGCCGGCCCGCCCGGGCCGACAGCACCAGCATGATCACGGTGATCGGCACCAGGGCCAGCCCGGAGACCAGCGGGGAGAACCCGGAGACGATCTGCAGCTGCACCACCAGCAGGAAGAAGACGCCGCTGAACGCCGCGTAGACGGTCAGGGTGACCAGGTTGACGGCGGTGAACAGCCGGGAGGAGAACAGGCCCAGCGGCAGCATCGGCTCCGGGGTGCGGCGCTCGACCGCCACGAAGGCGGCGCCGAGCAGCAGGCCCGCCGCCCCGGTGACCCAGACCGCGGGGGACAGGCCCTTCCCGGCGGCGGTCAGCGCATAGGTGACGGCGCCCAGCGCCAGGGCGGCCAGCACCGCGCCGAGCACGTCGAAGCGGCCGGTCGCGGACTCGTCGCGGCTCTCCGGCACGTGCCGGGCGGAGACCGCCACCACCAGCGCCGCCAGCGGCAGGTTCAGCAGGAAGATCCAGCGCCAGCCCGGGCCGTCCACCAGCCAGCCGCCGAGCAGCGGGCCGACCGCCGCCGAGACCCCGCCGAGGCCGGACCAGAGTCCGACCGCCGCCGAGCGGTCCTCCGGGTGGAAGACGGCCTGGAGCATCGCCAGCGAGCCCGGGGTGAGCAGCGCGCCGCCGACGCCCTGGACGGCGCGCGCGACGATCAGCACCTCGACGGTGGGCGCGGCGGCGCAGGCCGCGGAGGCGGCGGCGAACCAGACCACGCCGAGCAGGAAGACCCGGCGCCGGCCGTACCGGTCGCCGAGCGCTCCGCCGAGCAGGATCAGGCCCGCCAGGGTGAGCAGATAGGCGTTGAGCGTCCATTGCAGGGCGTCGAGTTGGGCGCCGAGGTCGGCGCCGATCCTGGGCAGCGCGACGTTCACGACGGTCCCGTCGAGCATCGCCATGCTGGAGCCGAGCACCGTCGCCAGTAGTACCCAGCGACCCTGCGCGGTGCCCAACCGCAGGGTGCCGGCCTCGGAGGTGGCCACGGCCCATGGTCGGTCCGGCGGGGCCCACGTGACAAGGGTCACCGGGGGTGTGTCGGGGGATGTCCTTTCCGTGAGTGATCGTGTACGCACTGGTTCCGGCATTGGCGCAGGGTTGCGGATCACGTGCGCGCGGTGAATGGATTGTGTGCGTACTGTGCATGCCTTTTCTGCGCAGCGTCACGGTGGGGCGGACTTTGGTCCCGGGCCGCGGAGATCGACATTGCTTCACCCGAACGGATGAGTTTTAGTTCAGCGACCGCCCGGCGTCAGCCCGGGTGGCCACCGGGTGGAACGCCTAGTCCTGCCGCTGCCCGGTGGTACGCAACGAACTCTGTACGGCAGGAGCGGGGGACCCACAGGTAAGTCGCCGGACCCGAATTCGCGGTCCGGCTAGGGGTGAAGCCGCCTTTTGCGGCCGGGCAACTCCAGCCCGAACCCGACAGCTCACCTCGCAGGCGTCGGAGAGGACATTTCCATGCCCGCACAGGCTCGTCGTATCGCCCTGCCCCGCGCCGCCCGCATCGGCATCGCCACCGCTGTCACCGGTGCCGCCTTCGCCCTCCCGCTGGTGACCACCGTCTCCGCCCAGGCGCACGAGGTTCCGGCCGCCAAGCCCGCCGCTCAGGCCGCCGCCCAGGCCGCGCCGGCCGCTCAGGCCGCTGCTCCCGCCGCCCAGGCCGAGGAGAGCTACAAGGTCGTCGGTGGGGACACCCTGTCGAAGATCGCCGACGCCAAGAACGTCACCGGTGGCTGGCAGGCGCTGTACGAGCACAACCGCTCGGTCGTCGGCGCCAACCCGAACCTGATCTTCCCGGGCCAGCAGCTCGCGCTCGGCACCAAGGCCGCCCCGGCCGCCAAGCCCGCCGCCCCGGCGGCCAAGCAGGCCGCGCCCGCCGCCAAGCAGGCCGCGAAGCCGGCCGCTCCGGCCGCCAAGCCGGCCGCCCCGGCGACCAAGCCCGCCGCTCCGGCCGCGAAGCCGGCCACCCCGGCGACCAAGCCGGCCGCCCCGGCCGCCAAGCCCGCCGTGCAGACCACCGTCGCCCCGGTGACCGCGACCCCGGTCGTCGCCGCCACCTCCGGCTACGTCGCCCCGCTGGCCAACCCGAAGCTCGGCACCGCCTACGGCGTGGCCGGCTCGATGTGGTCCTCCGGCCACCACACCGGCGCCGACTTCGTCGCCTCCACCGGCACCCCGCTGCGCGCCGTCGCCAACGGCACCGTGGTGAAGGCCGGCAACGGCGGCGCCTACGGCAACGAGGTCGAGATCAAGCTCGCCGACGGCAAGTACGCCCAGTACGCGCACCTGTCCTCGATCGGCGTGAAGGTCGGCCAGACCGTCACCGCCGGCCAGCAGATCGGCCTCTCCGGTGCGACCGGCAACGTGACCGGCCCGCACCTCCACTTCGAGATCCGCACCGGCTCGGAGTACGGCTCGGACATCGACCCGATCGCCTACCTGCGGGCGCGCGGCGTCGCGATCTGACCCTCCGGTCGGATCACCTCCGCCACCGCTGGGTGCGGGGCGAGACGGCTCCCCCGGGATGGTCATGTCGGGTGACCGCTCGACCGGGTGAGCACCGCACCTCCAGCGGATCGACGGGCGCGGGACACGCCCGTCCGGCCGGCCCGGTTCGCGAGACCTCCCTCGCGAGCCGGGCCGGCCGTCGTCGTCCCCCGGTCGAACGGGCCGGCCCGCGGCTCGAACAGGGCGTCAACCCGGCGGTGCTGACGCCGGGTCACCCCGCTTTGCGGGCCCGGGTGCGGCCCGCCGATGCTGTCGGCTTGTCATCGCCCGTCCGCTCCGGCGGGCGGCGCAGCCACGGCAGGTGAAGGGTGCCGGATGGCCATCCAGCGCGGGGACGCGACCGGGGACGTGACCGCGGGCGCGGGGCGGCGGGACGGGGTGGACCGGCTGAAGGCGGACTCGGTCGGTCTGCCGGGCGTGGTGTTCATGGCGGTCGCCACGGCGGCGCCGATCACCGCGATGACCGGCAACCTCCCGATCGTCATCGGCCAGGGCAACGGCGCCGGGGCGCCCGCCGCCTACGTGTTCGCGACCCTGGTGCTCACCGTCTTCTCGGTCGGCTACGTGGCGATGGCCCGTCACATCACCGCGGCCGGGGCGTTCTACGGCTACATCTCGCACGGGCTGGGCCGGGTGGTCGGGATGGCCTCGGGGCTGCTGGCGCTGCTCGCGTACGTCGTCTTCGAGGCGGCCGTCCTCGGCTTCTTCGCGTACGCGCTGCGCGCGCTGGTCGCGGCGCAGCTGGGGGTGGTGCTGCCGTGGGGCTGGTACGCGGGGCTCGGGCTGCTGGTGATCGCGGTGATGGCCTGGTTCGACCTGCACCTGACCGCGCGGGTGCTCGGGGTGGCGCTGGTGCTGGAGGTCGCGGTGCTGGGCGCCGTGTCGCTGGCCGTGCTGGTCACCGGCGGCGGGCCGGACGGGCTGGTGGCCGGGGAGGCGCTGGATCCGCTGAACGCCTTCCGCGGCGCCGGTGGCGCCGGTGGCGCCGGTGGCGCCGGCGGGGACGGCGGAGGGGCGGGCGCGGGGCTGGGGCTGTTCTTCGCGTTCTGCTCCTGGGTCGGCTTCGAGTCCACCGCGATGTACGGCGAGGAGTCCCGCGACCCGAAGCGGGTGGTGCCGAGGGCGACGCTGATCTCGGTGGTCGGCGTCGGGCTGTTCTACGTCTTCGTGTCCTGGATGATCGTCTCCGGCAACGGTGCGCGGCGCGCGGTGGAGGTGGCCCGCGGCGCGGTCCCCGGCAAGGACGGCAACAGCCTGTTCTTCGACCCGCTGGGCGCGCACCTCGGCGGCTGGGCGGTCACGGTCTTCCAGTGGCTGGTGGTGAGCGGCTCCTTCGCCTGCGCGATGGCCTTCCACCAGTGCGCGGCCCGGTACCTGTACGCGATCGGGCGCGAGGGGTTCGTCCACCCGGCGCTGGGGCGCACCCATCCGCGGCACGGCTCGCCGCACGTCGCCTCGGCGGCCCAGTCGGTGGTCGCGGCGGCGCTGGTGGCCGGGTTCCTGCTGGCCGGGATGGACCCCTACGCGCACCTGTACACGCTGCTGGCGCTGCTCGGGACGATGGCGATCCTGATCGTGCAGACGCTCTGCTCGTTCGCCGTGGTCGGCTGGTTCCACGTGCAGGGCCGCCATCCGGGGACCCGGCACTGGTTCCGGACGCTGGTGGCGCCGCTGGCCGGCGGGGTGGGCATGGCGGGGGTGGTGGCCCTGCTGGTGGTCCACCGGGACGCGGCGGCCGGCGCGGCCGCCGGCACGCTGCTCTTCCGGCTGATGCCGTACCTGGTGACCGGCACCTTCCTGGGCGGCCTCGGGCTGGCGCTGTGGATGCGCGCCCGCCGGCCGGACCGGTACGCCCGGATGGGGCGGATCGTCCTGGAGGACGCGGCGGAGCGCTCCGGGGAGGCCGAGCCGGTGGGTGCCTGACGGCCCGCCGGGCGGTTCGGCGGCGGCGGTACAGGGACGGGCGGTTCGGCGGCGGCGGTTCCGGGACGGGTGGCTCGGCGGCGGGCCGTCAGGGCGGGCGGTTCAGGGGCGGGCGGCGGGCAGCTCCTGCTCGGCGGCGGTCAGCAGCTGGTGCATCCGGTGCCCGAACTCGTCGGCGTCGCGGGCCGGTTCGGGGAAGACCAGGCGGACGTCGCGGTGGCCGTGCGGGTGGTCCAGGCGGAGCACCAGGCCGTACCGGTCCAGGGCGAGCGGGCGGACGGCGGGGCGGGCGGCGAGCAGCGCCGGGTCGAGCAGCCGGGTGAGCACGGTGAGCGCGTCCCGGTGGTCGTCGGCGAGGTGGGTGAGCAGGCCGGCCTCGTAGCGGGCCAGCGGATCGGGCCCGGCGGCCGCGAGGTCGGCGCCGGTGATCGCGGTGGTGCCGTACGGGGTGGAGAGCACCGCGTGGGCGACGTCCAGGCGGAGGTGGACGCTGAGGCCGTCGTCGGCGAGGTGGGCGAGGTCGAGCCGGCCGGCCAGGGTGAGGCGGCCGCGGACCCGGTCGCGGACGGCCACCGGGGCGATGTCGGTGAGGTCGAGCACGACCGCGAGGCCGTCCGGCCCGTGGGCGGCGGCGACGGTCAGCGGGGCGTCGAGCGGGGCGCGCAGCCGCAGCCGGGAGCCGTGCACCGAGACGGGGGTGGTCAGTTCGTGCTGTTCGCCGAGGGCGCGGACGACCACCGAGGAGGCGGCGGTGAGCACACCGGCGATCCGCTCGGCGGCGCTCGGCTCCGAGGGCACGGCGGTCTCGGCGTCGTGGGGGTGCGGGCTCATGGGTGCGGGACCTCCGGCGGGCTGCCTGCCTGTTGGTTAGGTGAGCCTAACCTAATGAGTTGCGGGGGGGAGGGCAAGGCGCCTTCGGGACGGATGCGAAAGGGCCCGGACGCATGGTCCGGGCCCTTCGGGTCGTGCCGGGGGAGGTCAGGCGACGACGGCCTGGGCGTCGATCTCCACCAGCATCGGCTCCTGCGGCAGCTCGACGAAGATCGTCGTGCGGCACGGCTTCACGCCGCCCGGCTTGATGTTCTCCTCGATGAAAGCGGCGTAGACCTCGTTCATCAGCGGGAAGTCGGCGCGCTTGGTGAGGTACACGCGGAACATCACCACGTCCTCGATGGTGGCGCCGCCCGCCTCGACGATCGCCTTGACGTTCTCCAGGGTGCGCCGGGTCTGCGCCTTCACGTCGCCGTGGTACAGGTACTCGCCGGTGGCCGGATCCTGCGGGCCCTGGCCGGAGACCTGGAGGATCGGGCCCTTGCGGACGCCCTGGGAGAACATCCAGGCCGGGGCGGGGGCGCCGTCGGTGCGGATCTCGGTCTTGTCGCTCATGCGGTTTCGCTTCCTCGGTGGGGTGCGGTCGGGGGTCGGGGGATCGGCTTCAGGGGTGGTGCGGGACCTGTCCGCAGTCGGCGGAGACCGCCCTGGTGGTGGCGAGGAGCTGCGGCAGCAGTTCCAGCACCTGCTCGTACGGCAGGACGACGTCGGGGACGGAGATCGAGGCGGCGGCCACCACCCGGCCGCTGGCGTCCCGGATCGGCGCGGCCACGCAGTTGATGAACGCCTCGTGCTCGGCGTGGTCCTGCGCCCAGCCCTGGGCGGCGACCTTCTCCAGCTCCGCGAGCAGCGCCTCGGGCGTGGCCAGGGTGCGCGGGGTGTGCGGGACGAAGTCGATCCCGGCCACCACCCGGCGCCGCTCCGGGGCGGGCAGGTCGGCGAGCAGCACCTTGGAGACGGCGGCGCTGTGCAGGGCGGCCCGCAGGCCGATCCGCGAGTACATCCGCACCGGGTGGCGGGAGTCGTACTTGTCGATGTAGACCACCTCGCCGCCCTCGTACGCGGCCAGGTGCACGGTCTGGCCGGTGGCGGAGTTGAGCTCGGCGAGGTGCGGGGCGGCGATCCGGCGCACCCCGCGCTGCTCCAGGGCCAGCCCGGAGAGGGCGAACAGGCCGGCGCCCAGGTGGTAGCGGTAGCCGGCGTCCCGGTAGACGAATCGTTCCTCTTCGAGGGACTGGAGCAGCCGCAGCACGGTCGTCTTGTGCACGCCGAGCACCTCGGCCAGCTGGTCCAGGGAACGTTCGCCCTCGCCGAGCTCGGCGAGGATGCGCAGGGCGCGGGTCACGGTCTGGCTCATGGTGCTCCAAGGGCCTTGGCGGCGGCCGGTCGAGGGTCGGCGGCACCGCCCCCGGGGGCGGCGGTCTCCGCGGTGGGCGCGGGGGCGGCCGGTGCGGACAGGACAGGAGACACGATGCCATCCGCCGAGACCCGGGTGGCCGCCCAGTCCTCGGGCGAGGCGTCGAGCAGGGCCGTGACCACCGCCGCCGGCGGCAGCTCGGCCTGGTCGCCGTGGGCGGTCAGCGCGCAGGCCGCGCTCAGGTGGCCCAGCCGCAGGCGGCGGCGCTGGTCGAGGCCGCGGACGGTGCCGGCCAGGTAGCCGGCGGCGAAGGCGTCCCCCGCGCCGGTCGCCTCGACCACCTCGACGGCCAGCGCCGGTTCGCCGACCGTGCTGCCGTCGCGCCCGACCGCGGTGACCAGCCGGGCGGCGTCCTTGACCACCAGGGTCGCGGGGGAGGGGAAGCGCCGACGCAGCTCCTGCGGGTCGCCGGTGCCGAAGGCGGTCTCCGCCTCGTCGGCGCCGAGCAGCAGCAGATCGGCGGCGTCCAGCAGCGGCGGCAGCACCGAGGGGTCGCGCTCGCGCCAGAGCGCGGGGCGCCAGTTGAGGTCGAAGCTGACCAGCCGGCCGGGGCGGCGGTCGGCGAGCAGGGCGCGCAGCAGCGCGAGGCAGTCGTCGGACAGCGCGGCGGTGATGCCGGACAGGTGCAGCAGCCGGGCCCCGGCCAGCAGCCGGGCGGCGGCCGGGTCCGTCAGCAGGGCCGGGGAGAGGGCGGCGGCGGCCGAGCCGCGCCGGTGGTAGTGCAACCGGCTGCGCCCCGGGCCGAGGTCGTGGCGGTCGCCGGTGGTGCCGCCGACCTCCTTGAGGTAGAGGCCGGTCGGACGGTGCGGGTCGACGGCGACCGCGGAGACGTCCACCCCGCGGGCGCTCAGTTCGCCGAGCAGGCGGCGGCCGAAGCCGTCGTCGCCGACCCGGCTGAGCCAGGCGCTCGGCACCCCCAGGGCGGCGAGCGCGCCGGCCACGTTGGACTCGGCGCCGCCGACCGAGAGCCGGAAGCTCTCCACCGACTCCAGCGGCCCGGGCCGGTCCGGCAGGAGGACGGCCATCGACTCGCCCACGCAGACGGCGACCGGGGCGGCGGGCGTCGGGCCGGGGGCGGGCGGGGCGGCCGCCGGACGGCCGGGCGGTGGGGTGCCCGGGCTCACGGCGGCGTCCTGGCGTGGCATCTGCTGGGCTCCTCGGAGTGCTGCGGCCCGGCCGGGTGGGGGGTGCTGTGGCGAGCCTGCCTGACCCGCCGTGCGGCGGGCGGCTGTCGTTGACCTTCGTCCGGCGCCGATGCTAGAACCGTGTTGCCAGCATGTGCAACCCTCATTGCGCATGTTGCAACATGGCAGATGGAGGAAGACGGTGGACCAGACCTTCGCAAGCAGTGGCACCGGCCCGGGCCTCGACACCCGGGCGGTGGCGGCCCTGGCCGAGGAGGTGCTCGACTGGCGGTTCAAAGCGCTGCCGCCGGCCGCCGCGGGCCTGACCGTCAGCCAGTACCTGGCCACCGGGCCCGCCCTCGCCGACCTCGGCACCCCGCTGCTCACCCTCGACGCGGGCGCGCTGGACCACAACCTGCGCACCATGGCCCGCTGGTGCGCCGACGCGGGCGTGGCGCTCGCGCCGCACGGCAAGACCACCATGGCGCCCGCGCTCTGGCAGGCGCAGCTGGAGGCCGGCAGCCACGGCATCACCCTCGCCAACCTGCCGCAGCTGCGGGTCGCCCGGGCCTTCGGCGTGCGGCGGCTGCTGCTCGCCAACGCGCTGCTCGACCCGGCCGGCCTGCGCTGGCTGGCGGGCGAGCTGGCCGCCGACCCGGACTTCGCGTTCGCCTCCTGGGTGGACTCCGTCGAGAGCGTCCGGCTGATGGACCGGGCGCTGCGCGCGGCCGGTGCCGAGCGCCCGGTCGAGGTGCTGGTCGAGCTCGGCGGCTCGGGCGGGCGCACCGGGGCGCGCACCGTCGACGCGGCGGTGGAGATCGCCGACGCCGTCCGCAGCGCGCCGACCCTCCGGCTGGCCGGCATCGGCGGCTACGAGGGCGCGCTGGCGCACGACGCGAGCGAGGGCGGCCTCGGCGCGGTGCGCGGCTACCTGCGCTCGCTGGCCGACCTGCACGGGCGGCTTGCCGGCCGGTACGCGGACGGGGCGGCGCCGGTGGTGACGGCCGGCGGCAGCGCGTACTTCGACCTGGTGGCCGAGGAGCTGGCCGCGCTGCCGGAGGCGTTCGTGGTGCTGCGCTCGGGCGCGTACATCGCGCACGACGACGGCTTCTACCGGGGCATCTCGCCGCTCGGCCGCGGGGCCGGGCGCGAGCGGGGCGCCCTGCGGGCGGCGCTGCACGGCTGGGCCAGGGTGGTGTCCCGGCCGGAGCCTCAGCTGGCGCTGCTGGACGCGGGCAAGCGCGATCTGCCGTTCGACGAGGGGCTGCCGGAGCCGCAGCTCGTGCGGGGCGGTGCGGGGCCGGGCGGCGCGGGGCCGGGCGGTGCGGGCGTCGCGGAGTTCGCCGGGACGGCGGCGCGGATCACGGCGCTCAACGACCAGCACGCCTTCCTGCGCGACGCGGGCGACCTCGCCCCGGTCGGCGCCGTGCTGCGGCTCGGCATCTCGCACCCCTGCACCGCCTTCGACAAGTGGGCGCTGATCCCGGTGCTGGACGACGCCTCGGCCGCCGAGCCGAAGGTCACCGGACTGGTCAGGACGTTCTTCTGATGAGCGGTGCACGGACCGACGGCAGGGGCGCGGCGAGTCCGGCCGCGGCGGGCCGGGGCACGGTCTTCCGGGGCGCGACGGTCGTCGACGGCACCGGCGCCGGGCGGTACCGGGCGGACGTCCGGGTCGCCGACGGGGTGATCGTCGAGGTCGCCGGCCCGGGCGCCGCGGCGGGCGGCGCGGCCCGCACGGTGGACGCCGACGGGCTGGTGCTCGCCCCCGGCTTCATCGACATGCACGCCCACTCCGACCTCGCCCTGCTGCGCGAACCCGAGCACCCGGCCAAGGTCACCCAGGGCGTGACCTGCGAGGTGCTCGGCCAGGACGGCCTGTCCTACGCGCCCGTCGACGACACCACGCTGCCCGCGCTGCGCCGCCAGATCACCGGCTGGAACGGCGACCCGGACGGCTTCGACTGGGACTGGCGGACCGTCGGCGGCTACCTGGACCGGCTGGACCGCACCGGCCCCGCCGTCAACGCCTGCTACCTGGTGCCGCACGGCTCGCTGCGGATGCTCGCCATGGGCTGGGAGAACCGGGCCCCGAGCGAGGACGAACTCGACCGGATGCGCGAGCTGTTGGCGCAGGGCCTGGCCGAGGGCGCGGTCGGCATGTCCAGCGGCCTGACCTACACCCCCGGGATGTACGCCGGGACCGAGGAGCTGGTCGAGCTCTGCCGGGTCGTCGCCGGGTACGGCGGCTTCCACGCGCCGCACCAGCGTTCCTACGGCGCGGGCGCGCTGGAGGGGTACGCGGAGATGGTCGAGATCGCCCGGCGGTCCGGCTGCCCGCTCCACCTCACCCACGCCACGATGAACTTCGGCGTCAACCAGGGCCGGGCCGGCGAGCTGCTGGACCTCGTCGACCGGGCGCTCGACGACGGCGTCGACCTCACCCTGGACAGCTACCCCTACCTGCCCGGCTCCACCACCCTGGCCGCCCTGCTGCCCAGTTGGGCCACCGAGGGCGGCCCGCAGGCCACCCTGGCCCGGCTCGGCGACCCGGCGGCGCGCGAGCGGATCCGCTACGAGGTGGAGGAGAAGGGCAGCGACGGCTGCCACGGCGTGGTCACCGACTGGGCCACCATCCAGCTCTCCGGCGTCGGCTCGCCCGAGCTCGCCGACGCGGTCGGCCGCACCGTCGCCGAACTCGCCGCCGCCGAGGGCCGCAGCGGCACCGAGGTCTTCCTCGACCTGCTGATCCGGGACGGGCTGGCCACCACCATCCTCCAGCACGTCGGCCACGAGGAGAACGTCCGGGCGATCATGCGCCACCGCGCGCACACCGCCGGCAGCGACGGGCTGCTCGTCGGTGCCCGGCCGCACCCGCGCGCCTGGGGCACCTTCCCGCGCTACCTCGCGCGCTACGTCCGGGAGTTGGGCGTGCTGACGCTGGAGGAGGCGATCGCCCGGATGACCGGCCGCCCGGCCGCCCGGCTGCGGCTGCACCGGCGCGGGCGGATCGCCGCCGGGTATCACGCCGACCTCGTCCTGTTCGACCCCGAACGCGTCCAGGACACCGCCACCTTCGAGCAGCCCAGGCAGCCGGCCACGGGCATCGAGCACGTCGTGGTGAACGGCACCGCCGTCGTCGAGCACGGCCGTGTCACCGGTGCGCGGCCCGGCCGGGCGCTGCGCCGGACCGGGCGGGGGGTGGAGGCCGGGTGAGGCGCGGGGCCGGTCCTGCGGTCGTCTCCGGTGCTGGTGCTGTTCCTGTCCCCCTGTTCCTGTCCCCGTCCTCGTCCCCGTCCTCGTCCCCGTCCTCGTCCCCCGGGCCTGTGTTCGTGCCCGCTCCCGTAGTTCCGAGTGAATGGATGAATGCCCTGTGAACCCCAACCCTGCGAACGCGCGCCCGGTGAACCGGAAGGCGTCCGCCGAGGCCGTGGCGGCGTCGGCGCGGGCCGCGCTCGCCGCCGAGCCGGTGATCGCGGTCGTCCGCGCCCCGCGGATACCGGACGCCGCCGCGCTCTGCGCGGCACTGGCGGAGGGCGGCATCACCTGGACCGAATTCACCTTCACCACGCCCGATGTGACGACCCATCTGCGCAAGGCGGCGCAGGCCGGCCACCGCGTGGGGGTCGGCACCGTGCTCACCGCCGAACAGGCCGAGAGCGGGCTCGCCGTCGGCGCGTCGTTCCTGGTCACCCCCGGTCTGCGCCCCGAGGTGGCGGACGCCGCGCACGCGGCCCGGGTCCCGGTGGTGCTCGGCGCGCTCACCGCGACCGAGGTGGCCCAGGCCGTCGACCTCGGCGCCGCCGCGGTGAAGATCTTCCCCGCCCGGGCCTTCGGCCCCGGCTACTTCAAGGACCTGCGCGGACCGTACCCGGACGTCCCGCTGGTCGCCTCCGGCGGTGTCAACGCGGGCAACGCGGCGGAGTTCCTGGCGCACGGCGCGCTCGCGGTCTGCGCCGGGACGGACGTGGTGGCGCCCGAGGTGGTCGCGGCGGGCGACTGGGCCGAGATCACCCGGCGGGCACGGGCGTTCACCGAGGCCTGCGCGGCCCGGTAGCGGTCGCTGCCGGGCCCGGCTCCGGTCAGGTCCTCTCCTTTCCCGGTCCTTCCGGCCCTCCCGGCCCTCCCGGCCGGCTCGGTCCGGGAGGGGAGAGGGAGGGCGCCAGGGGCGCGGGGGAGCGGAAGGGGCTCGGGAGGGCGCGCGGCACGGCCCGGGGCTGCTTCCGGGAACCGCGTCGCGAGGCACCGGGAGTGGCCGGGCCGGGCTGTTGGGGCGGCCGGGATTCGACGAGAATCGGTAGCCCCCGGCACCCGGCAGGAGGATCCACCCATGACCTCGACCCGCCCCGGCCCCGAGTGGCTGACCGACGCCGTGCTCTACCAGATATACCCCCAGACCTTCGCCGACTCCGACGGCGACGGCATCGGCGACTTCGCGGGCATCACCGAGCACCTCGACCACCTCGCCTGGCTGGGCGTGGACACGGTCTGGCTGAACCCGTGCTTCGCCTCGCCGTTCCGCGACGCGGGGTACGACGTCGCCGACTACTTCACCCCCGCCCCGCGCTACGGCACCGCCGGCGACCTCGCCGCCCTCGTCGACGCGGCGCGACGGCGGGGCATCCGGATCCTGCTGGACCTGGTCGCCGGCCACACCTCCGACCAGCACCCCTGGTTCCGGGCGTCGGCGCAGGACCCCTCCGACCACCGCTACATCTGGTCGGAACAGCCGCTGGAGGGCTTCGTCGCCTCCCCGGGCAGCCGGGCCGGCTGGTACCGGCCGAACTTCTTCGACTGCCAGCCGGCGCTCAACTTCGGCTACGCGCGCGAGAACCCGGACGAGCCCTGGCGCCAGCCGGTGGACGCCGAGGGCCCGCGCGCCAACCGCGCCGCGCTGAAGGCCGTCATGGCCCACTGGCTCGGCCTCGGCGTGGCGGGCTTCCGGGTCGACATGGCGTCCTCGCTGGTCAAGGACGACCCGGGCTTCGTCGAGACCGGCAAGCTCTGGACCGAACTGCGCGACTGGCTCGACCGCGACCATCCGCAGGCCGCCCTGTTCGCCGAGTGGGGCGACCCGGCCGCCGCCGTCACGGCCGGCTTCCACGCCGACTTCTTCCTCCAGTTCGGCGGACCGGGCGACGGCCTGCCGCTGCGCTCGCTGTGGAACAACAACGCGGGGACGGTGAAGGAGTACTGGAAGCAGGGCCCGTGCTACTTCGAGGCCGAGGGGCGCGGCACCCCGCAGGTGTTCCTGGACGCCTGGCGCTCGGCGGCCGAACTGACCGAGGGCGCCGGGCACATCGCCCTGCCCACCGCCAACCACGACTTCTCCCGGCTGGCCACCGGGCCGCGCACCGCCGACCAGCTCGCCCCGGCCTTCGCCCTGCTGCTCACCTGGCCGACCCTGCCGGCGGTCTACTACGGCGACGAGATCGGCATGCGCTTCGTGCCGGACCTGCCGGACACCGAGGGCAGCGGGCTCGGCGCGACGTACAACCGGGCCGGCTCGCGCACCCCGATGCAGTGGGCGCCCGGAGTGAACGCGGGCTTCTCCACCGCGCCCGCCGACCGGCTCTACCTGCCGGTCGACCCGGACCCGCACCGCCCGGACGTCGCCACCCAGCGGGCCGATCCGACCTCGCTGCTGCACACCGTGCGGCGGCTGATCGCGCTGCGCCGGGCGCACCGCGGCCTGGGCGCGCGGGGCTCGGTGGAGGTGCGGCACGCCGGGTACCCGCTGGTGTACACCCGGTCCGGGCGCTACCTGGTGGTGGTCAACCCGCGGCGGGAGCCGGCGGTCGTCCCGGCGGACGTGGCGTTCGGCGGGCCGGGCGGGACGGGAGGCTCCGGTGGGCCCGGCGGGTCGGGTCGGGCGCGGCCGCTGGACGTCCAGGGCGTGCGCATCGGCGCGGAGGGTGAGCTGCGGGCGGACGGGTTCTCGTACGGCGTGTTCGAGCTCGGGTAGCGCCGTCGGGGGCGCGCGGAAGGTGTGAGGCCTCGATCACCGGGGGCGGACTTCGGTCCGCCCCCGAAGTGGTTGTAGACTGCATCCAGATAGTTGCATTTACCACCCGACTGTCGCCCGGTGGTCGATCCGGTCGAGTTTGATCGAGCCGCTCCGGCCGATCGAGTTGATCGAGCCGATCGATCCTGGGCGACCTCGTCGGAGGACGGACCGAACTCCCCCATGAGCACACCCCGGACCACCGTCGCAGCGCCCCCGTCGGGGCACGCGCTCAAGCACCTGGCGCTCCACCTGCTCACCCCGCTGCTGATGTGCCTGGGCATGGCGCTCGCCTACCAGGGCGCCTTCCACCAGCCCGAACCGCACCACCTGAAGGTCGCCGTCGTCGGCACCACCGCGCAGGCGCGGGAGCTGGCCACGGCCGTGCAGGGCGCGGCGGGCGACGCGCTGGACGTCGCGACGCTGCCCGACCGCGCGGCCGCCGAGCAGCGGCTGCTCGACCGCGAGCTGGTCGGCGCGTTCGTGCCGGACGCCGGCCGCCCGGAGCTGCTCGTCGCCAAGGCCGACTCGGACACCTCGGCGATGGCGGCCGAGAAGGTGTTCCAGCGCGTCGCCACGGAGCAGGGCGTGCCGCTGGCCGTCACCGACCTCACCACCCCGAGCACGGGCGACCCGACGGGGCAGGGCCTGTTCTTCCTGCTGGTCGCGCTCAGCATCGGCTCCTACGGCAGCGTCGCGGTGATCGGCGCGGCCGGTGCGGCGATGAGCATGCGGATCCGGGTGCTGACCGGCCTCGCCGTGTCGCTCGCGGTGAGCCTGATCGGGATCGTCACCGCGGGGCCGGTCTTCCACGTCGTGGATCACGACCTCGCCGCGGTCTGGGCGCTCGGCTGGCTGTACTCGGCGGGGGTGATCGGCATCGGCATCGGCCTGCACAGCTTCCTCAAGCGGTGGACCACGCTGGCCATGATGGTGCTCTTCGTGATGCTGAACTTCACCAGCTCGGGCGGGGTCTACCGGCCGGATCTGCAGAACGGCTTCTTCGGGGGCCTGCACTCCTTCTGGACCGGTGCCGGCTTCCTGGAGGGCGCGCGCAGCCTGCTGTACTTCGACGGCGGGGCGGGGTTCGGCGGGAACCTGCTGGTGCTGGTGCTCTGGCTGGTGGCCGCGGGTGCGCTGGTCGCCGCCGCGGCGCTGTACGAGAAGCGTGGCCGGGTGGCGGCGGCCGGGGTCGGTTCCGGGCCGGGCGCCGAGGCCGGTTCCGGGGCCGGTTCCGCGGCCGGTTCCGGGGCCGAGGAGGAGATGGAGGAGTCGGCGGTCGCGATCTGACCGGCCGTCGACTCGGGGGACTGCTTCACCGGGTGCCGGGGGCATCGGCGCCGGGTGGGGATCGGCGGCCCGCGACCGGCCCCGGACAAGCCGGTCGCGGGCCGCGCTGCCGATGCCCGGCGATGCCCGGCGGTGTGCGGCGGTGTGCGGTGGTGCGCGGAGGTGCGTGGCGCGGCGGTCGGCGCGGCCGACCGGGGGATCCTCGCGGCGGCGCCGAGCGGCACCGCCGGGGCGGCTGCACGGCGTGCTCTGCTGACGGGGGCCGCCACCCGCCGTCCGCCGTCCTCCGAGGAGTGCCGCCGTGCCCCGACCGTTCCGCCGCCCCGCCCGTCGTCCGGCCCCCGCCGCCCTGCGCTCCGGTGCCCCGGCCGTCGCCGTCCTCGCGCTGGCGCTGCTCGCCGGCAGCCCCGCCGTGGCCGTGGCGCCACCGCTCTCCGACCCCCGGATCGTCGCCCACTTCGACGTCTCCCAGGGCCTCCAGCCCGAGAACATCGCCCTGGAGCCCGACGGCGCGGTGGACCTCACCTTCTCCAACGCCCGCCAGGTCGGCCGGGTCGCCACCGACGGCCGGCTCATCGTGCTGGCTACCATGCCCGCGCCCGCGCACCCGGCGACCCCGCTGCTCGGCCGGGCCGTCGTCTCCGGCCTGGTCCGCGCCCACGACGGCACCCTGTACTTCGCCTACGCCACCGGCACCGAGGACCTCACCGGCATCTGGCGGCTCTGCCCGGGCGGCGCGCCCGAGCGGATCGCCGCGTTCCCCGCCGACAGCCTGCCCAACGGCCTCGCGCTGGACGAGCACGCGGGCGTGCTCTACTCCGCCGACTCGGCGCTCGGCCTGATCCGGGTCGTCCCGCTGCACGGCGGCGCCCCGGCGGTCTGGTCGGACGACGCCCGGCTCAAGCCGGTCGGCGCCTTCGGCGCCAACGGCCTCAAGGTGCACCGGGGCTCGGTGTGGGTCGGCAACACCGACACGGCGTCCCTGCTGCGCATCCCGGTCCGCCCGGACGGTTCCGCGGGTCAGGCGGAGGTTCGTGCCGAGGGCCTGGAGGGGCTCGACGACTTCGCCTTCGTCGGGGCCGGAGACGATCTGCTCGCGGCGCTCAACCCCTCCAGCCGGGTCGTCCACGTCGGTCCGGACGGCACCTGGCACACCGTCCTCGACGCGGCGGACGGGCTCTCCAACCCCACCTCCGTCGCGATCGGCGGGGACACCGTGTACGTGCCGAGTGCCGCGTTCTTCACCCTGACCGATCCGAACCTGCTGGCCGCGACGCTGGCGCGGTAGGCGGTAGGCGGTAGGCGGTAGGCGGTAGGCGGTAGGCGGTAGGCGGTAGGCGGTAGGCGGTAGGCGGTAGGGCGCGTGGCGTGTCTGCGGCGCGTCGCGGTCCGCCTGGACGGTTTCGCGGGTTCGGTGGGAGTCGGTGTCGCGTTCGTCCGGGGCCGGGGGTGGTCTGCTCGGGGTGCTCGCGCTCTTCAGCCGGGTCGTGCGCCCCTGCCTGTCGGCCGCACGCCGGCCCGTCAGGGGCCGCTCCGTGCCGCGGGCACTGCCGCGTGGGTGGTTCGAGGGCTCGGCCGGCTCAGCGGCGGTCCGGGGCGCGGGTGAAGCAGCAGTCGCCGCAGACGCCCGCCTGCGGGCCGAGCCGGTAGTACAGACAGCAACTGGTGCGCCGGAACGCCGTGCCGGCCGGCGTCGCGGTGAGCGTTCCGGTCCCGGCCAGCGGCGGGTGGCCGAGCACCTCGGCGACGAGGGCGCGGGCGGTGCCGTGCGGGGCGGCGTGCGCGGTCTGCGCGTCCAGCACGCGCAGTGCGCCCGCCAGGGCGGAGGCGGCGTTGCCGCGCAGCAGTCCGTCCGCGAGCGGGACCACGGACCGGACCGCCGCCGCCAGATCCGCCAACTGCCCCTCGACGACGGTCCGCCGGAAGCGGTCCGGGAGCGGGGCCCGGTCGGCCCGCGCGGGCCCGCCCGGGTCCGGGTACGGCAGCCACAGGCCGACCGGCCCCTGTTCGGGGACCCGGATCCAGGCCCGGTCCGGGTGCAGGTCGGGCACCTCGCCGAGCAGAACGGCCGCGCCGAGGCCGACCGAGCAGAACCGGGCGGCCAGGCCGAGGTGCAGGACGGAGGCCGCGACCCGGGGCTCGGTGGTGCCCAGCCGCCGGGCCACCTCCCGCACGCGCCGCGCCAACGCGCCGTCCGGGGCCGGGTCGTAGAACTCCCGCAGCGGCCGGAAGCCCGGCGGCGGGACCTCGCCGGGCGTGGCGGCGGCGTCCAGGGCGAAGTACGGGCCGAGGGCGGCGAGCCGGCGGTGGTCGGGCGGCGGCGCGTCGCTCATCGGGTCCTCCGGTTCTGTCGTCTCCGTGCTGCGGCGGCGGGGCGGGGGCGTCGGTGCCGGCCGGACGAACGCTACCGTGCGGCGGCGTCGGCGCGGCACGGCGGCCGCAGGCATCCCGGCCCCTGCGGGACGGGAAGGACCCCGGGAGGGCGGGGGACGGCCGGACCGTAGGCTCGGGGCATGGCTGTCGAGTCCGGCCCCGGTCCGGTGCCCTCCCCGTCCGGCGCGTCCTCCGGTACCGGCGCGCGGCTCCGTGCGCGGTTCCGTCGGCCGGTGGGGGTGGTGGCGGCGCTGGTCGTCCTCCTGCCCGTCGTGCTGGCGCACTCGGGGCAGCACCTGGCCGCGCTGCTCCTGGCGGCGCAGGCCGCCCTGACGGTCCTGGTGGCCGTGGTGCCGTGGCCCTGGCGGCGGGCGACGCTCGCACAGGCGGCCGGGGCAGTGGCCGCACTCTCGCTGCTGCTCGACCTCGGCTACGCGGGCCCGTACCGGCTGGCCGCGTTCTGGCTGCCGTTCGAGTGGACGGCGTTGCTGGTGCTGGCGGGGCGGGCGGCCCGGCGCGCCCGGGGTCGCTGGGCGGGTCCGGCCGGCGTGCTGACGGTCCTGGCGGTTCCGGCCGTGCCGCTGCGGTTCACCCTCCGGACACCGCAGGGGAGTTGGACGGGCTCGGCCATCGTCGTGCTGCTCTCGCTGGTGCCGCTGGCGGTGGTCGTCGGCGCCGGACTCTATCTGCGGGTGCTGGACGCCCGGCGCGAGCGCGCCGTCGCCCGGGCCCGGCGCGAGCAGCGGCTGGAGGTGGCGCGCGGGCTGCACGACTTCGTCGCGCACGAGATCACCGGCATCGTGCTGGAGGCGCAGGCCGGGCAACTGCCGGGCCAGGAACCGGAGGAGACGGCAGCGCTGCTGCGCCGGCTGGAGGAGGCCGGGCTGCGCGCGCTGGACTCGATGGACGCCATGGTGGGCGCGCTGCGGGAGCCGCGCGAGGAGGGGGACGGGGCGGATTCTCCGGGGGGTGCCGCCGGTGCCGCCAACGCCGTTGGTGCCACTGGTGCCACTGGTGCCGTCGGTGCCACCCGGGTGTACGGGCTGGCGGATCTGCCGGAGCTGGTGGGCCGGTTCAGCGGGACCGGGCCGACCCGTGCCCGGCTGGAGGCGGCGCCGGAGGCCGTCGGGCTGCTCGGCGGGGAGGCCGGGGCCACCGCGTACGCGGCCGTGCTGGAGGCGCTCACCAATGTGCGGCGGCACGCTCCGGGTGCCGCGGAGGTGGTGGTGCGGGTGGAGGTGCGGCCAGGGGCGGCGGCCGTGGCGGGGCGGGTTGTGGCGGGGCCGGCCGTGGTGGTCGTGTCGGTGAGCGACGACGGCGGGGGCGGATCCGGCGTCCGGGGGCTGCTCCGGCGCCGTGCGGGCAGCGGCGGCACCGGGCTGGTGGCGCTCGCCGAACGGCTCGCCGCGCACGGCGGCGCGCTGGAGGCGGGGCCGCTGCGCCCGGCAGGGTGGCGGGTCGGTTGCGAACTGCCCGTGCGGTAGGCCGATCGGCAGGGGTGGCGGGCCGAATCCGGCGCCGAAGATCTGCCGATCGGCAGATGGCACCGGGGCGGCGGGAGGCGATGCTCATAGCCGTGACCGACGCGCCCGTCGAAGGAGGAGCCGCCATGGCCGCCGTATCCGCCGTATCCGCCGTATTCGTCGTACCCGCCGAACTCGCCGCACCTGCCGAACTCGCCGCACCCGTTGACCTCGCCGCACGCGCCGCGCCCGGAGTCCCGCGGCGGCCCCGGGGCCGGATGCCCGCCGCCGTCGCGGCCCTGGCCCTGGCCGTCCTGCCGGCCACCGTGGTCGGCTGCGCCAAGGCCGCCGACGCCACGCCCGAGTCGACGGTGTTCGGCTACAGCGGCAGCACGTTGAACGTGGTGACCAGGCACCACGTGCCGACCGATCTCGTCGCGACGGACCGTCAGGACGTCAAGGTGACGCGTTGGTTCAAGGCGGACGGGATCGGCAGGGAGCGGACCGGGTGGGAGCTGGAGGGCGACACGCTGACCCTGGAGGCGAGTTGCTCGGGCTTCGCCAACTGTGACGCGCGGTTCCGCGTCGAGGTGCCGCCGCACATAACCGTGCTGCGCGACGGCCGGGCGACCGACCTCAAGGGCGCCGGGCCCGCCTGAGCGCCCGGGCGCGGCCGAGTGCCCGGTCCCGCCCGGGTGCGGCCCGCCCTCGGCGTCGTGCGAGACTGCCGTGCGTGACGAGTCCGAACCCGGAGCCCATCCGCACCCTGATCGCCGACGACCAGGAGGCCGTGCGCCGGAGCGTGCGGCGGATCCTGGAGGCCCAGCCGGACATCACGGTGGTCGGCGAGGCGGCGGACGGGGTCGCCGCGCTCGAACTCGCGGCGGAACTGCGCCCGGACGTCGCGCTGGTGGACATCCGGATGCCCCGGATGGACGGGCTGGAGCTGACCAGGCGGCTGGCCGCGCCCGGGGCGGCGACGCCGGTGCGGGTGGTGGTGCTGACGACCTTCGACCTCGACGAGTACGTCTACCCGGCGCTGCGGCACGGGGCCTCCGGGTTCCTGCTGAAGCGGTCCGGCCCGGCGCTGCTGGCCGAGGCGGTCCGGGCGGCGGCGGGCGGCGAGAGTCTGATCAGCCCGTCGGTCACCGTGCGGCTGCTGCAGCACGTGAACGCGCCCCGGCGGGTGGACCGCCGGTCGGCCCCGGCGTCGGCGCTGACCGAACGGGAGGTGGAGATCGCCGGACAGGTCGCGGCCGGGCGGACCAATGCGGACATCGCCGCCGAGCTGTTCATCTCGCCGGGCACGGTGAAGACCCATGTGGCGAGCATCCAGCGCAAGCTCGGGGTGCAGAACCGCGTCGGCATCGCCGTGCACGCCTGGGAGATGGGGTACGCGGTGCCGTCCGCACGCTGACGCGGGCCGCACCGCGCGGCGGGAGGCGGCGGACATGCGGAACCTGCGGGGTGGAGGTGGCCTCCGGACGTCACGTCCTCCGGCCTGACGGTTCGATCGTCGACCGAGGTACCAGCGGCAGACCCTGATCCGTCTCGATCTGTCGCCACTGCCTCCTGCGGTCGAACTTCCTCTGACCCCGCAGGTCCACCACCATGATGCGCCCGGGGCGGCGGATGCACCAGGGGTTTCGGGAAGAAATCCACCAAATCAGCCGAATTCGGGCAGCCGGTGCCCGGGTGGCACGACGCCGGCGGCTCAGCCTTGTAGCGCGTCCTTGCGCAGGAAGCGCTTCAGGCGCTGCCACGGCCAGGTGTTGATCACGTCCTCGGTGGTCAGCCAGGCGCGCTGCGCGGTGCCGATCCCGTAGCGGGGATAGGCGAGGTGCGGGGTGGCGTGGGCGTCGCTGTCGATCGCGAACTTCACCCCGTGGCGCTTGGCCCGCAGCACGTCCTCGTCCCGCAGGTCGAGGCGCTGCGGCGAGCTGTTGATCTCGATGGCGGTGCCGGTCCGGGCGGCGGCCGCGAAGACGGCGTCCAGATCGACGTCGATCGGCCCGCGACGGCCGATCCGCCGGGTGGTGAGGTGGCCGATGACGTGGACGTGCGGGTTCTCGCAGGCCCGGATCAGCCGGCGGGTCTGCGCGTCCCGGTCCGCGCCGAAGTGCGAATGGACGGACGCCACGCAGACGTCGAACCCGGCGAGGAACTCGGCCGGCCAGTCCACGCCGCCGTCCGGTCCGATGTTCAGCTCGGTGCCGTGCAGCAGCCGCATCCGCCGGTGGCGCCCGGCCAGTTCGCGCAGCCGTTCCCGCTGGGCGAGCATCTTCTCGTCGGTCATCCGCTGCATCACCAGGTCGGGGGCGTGATCGGTGACCGCGAAGTACGCGTAGCCGCGGGCGGCCGCGGTGTCGATCATCTCCTCCAGGGTGGCCAGCCCGTCGGTCAGGTCGGTGTGGGTGTGCAGGTCGCCGCGGAGGTCCGCCTCGGTCACCAGCTCCGGCAGCTCGCCGCGCAGGGCCGCCTCGATCTCGCCCCGGTCCTCGCGCAACGTCGGCGCGATCCACGGCAGGCCGAGCGCCGCGTACACCTCGTCCTCGCTCGCCGAGACGATCTTCTCGCCGCCCTCGGCCTCGAACAGCCCGTACTCGGAGAGCTTCAGCCCGGCCCGGACCGCCATCGTCCGCAGCTTGATGTTGTGCGCCTTCGAGCCGGTGAAGTACACGAGCGCCGCGCCCCAGTCCTCCTCGGGGACCACCCGCAGGTCCACCTGGATCCCGTCCGTGGTGCGCACCGAGGTCTTGGTCGGCCCGGTGCCGATCACCTCGGCCACGGAGGGCAGTGCGGTGAGCGCGGCCATCAGCGGCGCCGAGTCCTCGGCGGTGGCCAGCACGTCGATGTCGCCGACCGTCTCGCGCATCCGGCGCAGCGACCCCGCGTACGCGCAGCGGGTGCACCCCGGGACCGCGCTCAGCGCCGCGACCAGCTGGTCGGCCAGCGCGGTGGCGACGTCCAGCAGGGTCCGGCCGCCGGACTGCCGCATCAGCTCGATGCCGTGCAGGATCTTCTCGCCGCTGCGCTCGCCGAGTCCGGGGACCTCGCTCAGCCGGTCGGCGCGGATCGCCTCGGCGAGCTCGTCGACGGAGGCGATGCCGAGGTCGCGGTAGAGGGCGAGGGCGCGTTTCGGCCCGACGCCGGGCACCGACATCATCGCGCGGACCCCGGCGGGGATCTCGGCCCGGAGCGACTCCAGTGCCTCGATCCGCCCGTCGGCGAGGTACTCGGCGATCTTCTCGGCGGTGGACTTCCCGACGCCCGGGATCTGCTGGAGGCCCTTGACGTCCAGGCCGCCGATGTCGTCGGGATGGCCGCCGACCGCCCGGGCGGCCTTCTCGTAGGCGCGGGCGCGGAAGGCGTCGCCACCGGTGATCGAGATCAGGTCGGCGTACTCCTGGAGCAGCTCCCTGACCTTGTCGTTGAGCCGGGCCATGGGGACAGTCTAGGTTTCGCGGGTCCGCCCGGCGCTGCGCACGCGCGCCGGCCGGGCGTGGATGCCCGCTTCCCGGTCGTCACCCGCCGCCCCGGGTGGTGGGGTGGGTCCCGCCGCCTGGGTCGGCCGTTCCTCACTCCCGCGCGACGGCCAGCACCACGACCACGGTGAGCCCGCCGCCGGGTGTCTGCTCCACCGCCAGCCGGCCCCCGGCCGCCTGGACCAGCCCCGAGATCGACGGCCCGACCCGCTCGGGCCCGCCCACCGCCCCGCCCGGCGCGCGCCCGTGGACCGCGCCGAGCAGCCACTGCCGCGCCTCCGGCGGCGCCGACGCGCCCCGGTCCACCACCCGCAGCTCCACCCGGGCCGGCTCCGCCGCCCACGGTCCCGAGAACGGATCGGCCCGGACCAGCACCCGGGCGCCCGGCGGATTGCGGCGGATCGCGTGGTCCACCAGCCCGGCGAGCGCCGCCTCCAGCCGCACGGAGTCCGCGACCACCACCGGCAGCCCCACCGGCACCCGCACGGTCACCGTCGCCGCCCGGCCGCCGCCCCGCAGCACCCGCCCCACCAGCTCGGCCGGCTGGACGTGCCGCGCGTCCGGCACGCAGCCGCCGGCGCGGTCGGTCCAGCGCAACCGCTCCAGCTCCGGCCGCGACAGCAGCTGCGGCCCGGCCATGCCGCCGGACCCGGAACGGCCCGCCCCACCGGCGCCCGCCGTTCCGGCCGCGCCGCCGAACACCACCGCACGCCCGTCCGGTTCCGGGCGCCCGCCCCCGCCGACGCCCTTGAGCAGCCGCACGCCCACCAGCGCCCCGGACCGCCCGAGCGGACCGAGCCCGCCCAGCGCCCGGGCGCCCGACGCGACGTAGCCCCAGAGCTTCCCGCCTGTCATCGTCCTGCCCCTCGTCCCGCGCGGACCGGACCCGCCGCCTCCACGACGGGCCGGTGCGGACCGATTCCCCGGCCCTGCGCCAAGCCTGCGCCCCCGCCGTCCGGGTGACAATCCGGCCCCGGGGCCCCAGAAGGCACTGCCACCCCTCCGACCAGCGGGGCCACCACCCGCCGACCGACGGGAGCACCACACCGGCGCGCACCCGCCACCGTGCGCCCCCACCCCTCCCGTCCCGGGCCGCGGCGGCGCCGGGCCCTCACCGGTGCCGACGGCCGGGCGGCCCGACGCTCCCGCGGCCGCTCGCCCTGTTCGAATCCGCAAAGACTTCTTCGCAAAAAACCTTTGCGAAGAGGTCTTTGCGGTCCTATGGTGCTGCCATGACCGATGACCGCAGGTGGCCGCACAGTCCGGACCCGCAGACCGATGTCGTGATCGATGCCAGGGGCCTGCGGGCCCTGGCCCACCCGGTGCGGGTGCAACTGATCGGGTTGCTCCGCAAGAACGGCCCGTCCACCGCCACCAGGCTGGCCGAGCAACTGGGGCTGAACTCCGGCGCGACCAGCTACCACCTCCGCCAGCTGGCGGCCGCGGGCTTCGTCGCCGAGGACACCGAGCGGGGCAACGCCCGCGACCGCTGGTGGAAGTCGGTCCACCAGGTGACGTGGTGGACCGATCCCGACCTCGCGGAGCAGGAGCCGGAGGCCGCGCTCGGCTACCTGCGCTCGATCGTGGCGGCGCACACCCTGACCGCGCAGACGGCGCTCAACGCCCTGGAGACGATGCCGGTCGAGTGGCGGCACGCGCTGGACCTCAGCGACATGGTGCTCCAGCTCACCCCGGAGGAGGCCCGGACACTCGCCGGGGAGCTGGCCGACGTGGTCGCGCGCTACCGCCGGATCGAACCGGGGGCGCCCGTGCCGGAGGGCACGGACCGGGTGGCCGTGGTCGTCCAGGTGCTGCCCGAGCCGCAGGGCGGCCCGGCCGGTGACGAGCCGGAGGGGCGGTCATGACCGCACGGACCACGGCCTCCGCTCCGGCCCGGGGCGAGGCCGCGCCGCGCAGCCTGAAGCCGATGGCGGGTGTGCTGGCGGCGATGGCGATCTCGCTGACCGGCACCAGGGTGTCGGCCATCGCCCTGCCGTGGTTCGTGCTCGCCACCACCGGCAGCGCGACCATGACCGGCGTGGTCGCGTTCGTCGAGCTCGCGCCCTATGTGCTGGTCAAGGCGTTGGTGGGCCCGGTGATCGACCGGCTCGGGCCGCGGGTGGTCTCCTGGACCACGGACGCGGTGAGCGCCGTCGCGGCCGGCCTCGTGCCGCTGCTGCACGGGCTGGGGCTGCTGCCGTTCTGGCTGCTGCTGGTCATGGTCGCGGTGATCGGCGGCGCCCGCGGCCCGGGGGACCTCGCCAAGGAGGTCATGGTCCCCGAGGCGGCCGAGCGGGCCCGGTTCCCGCTGGAGCGGGCCACCGGACTGGCCGGTGTGACCGAGCGGCTGGCCAGCACGATCGGCCCGGCGGTGGGCGGCGGGCTGGTCGCCCTGCTCGGCCCGATGGCCGGTCTGACCGTCAATGCGGTCGCCTTCGCGCTCGGCTCGCTGGTCATCGCCGTCGCGCTGCCGCGCGGGACGGGTCACGCCGCCGCCCCGGCCGTGCCCGACGCCGAGGAGGAGCCGCCCGGCGGCTACTGGCAGCTGTTCCGGGAGGGCTTCGCCTTCCTGCGGCGCGAACCGCTGCTGCTGACGATCATCGTGATGATCGCGGTGACCAATCTCCTGGACGCCGCGTTCCTGACCGTGCTGGTCCCGGTCTGGGCCCGGGAATCGGGTGGCGGACCGGCCGCGATCGGTCTGACCGGAACGGTCTGGGGGGTCGCGGCGGTGGCCGGCAGCCTGATCGCGGCGGCCGTCGCCCACCGGCTTCCCCGGCGCACGGTGTTCTTCATCGGCTTCCTGCTGGCGGGCGCCCCGAGGTTCGTCGTGCTGGCGCTGGACGTGCCGATGGGCGTGGTGCTCGCCGTGTTCGTGGTGGGTGGCTTCGGGTGCGGGTTCATCAACCCGATCCTCGGCGCCGTCCTGTTCGAGCGGGTGCCGCGTCAGCTGCTGGGGCGGGTCAACGCGCTGGGCGACTCGCTCGCCTGGGCCGGGATCCCGCTGGGCGGCCTGCTGGCCGGTGCGACGGTGGCGGTGTCGGGGCTGATACCGGTGCTGCTCGTGTGCGGCGGTCTGTACTTCCTCGCCACCACCCTGCCGGGCCTGCGGCCGGAGTGGCGGGAGATGGACCGCAAGCGCGGCCGCGCCCCGGAGGCGGCCGCCGCCGCGAGCGGCGAACCGGAGGAGAAGGTGCCCGCTCCGCCCGTCCTGCCCACCTCGGCCGCCTCGGCCCGTGCGGCGGCCGTGGCCCCGACCGAGTGACGGAGGCGGGCAGGGCGGACGTGACGGTCAGCCGAGGTCGAAGGGGGCCGGGGCACGGTCCGCCCAGATCCGGGCGGAGGCCTGCTCGGGAGAGGGGACGGTCACCGCGGGGCGTCCGGGCGGCGGCCGGAGCCTGCGGGCGCTCGGCGAGCACCCGCACCCGCGCGAGGTGCTCCGCATGATGCTCCGGGAGACCCTCCCGCTGCACCCGGACGCCCGCGCGACCGGCCGGATGAGCGCCGCCCACGTCCTGGAGGCCCTGCACGACGAGGACGGGCGCGCCCTCGTGGAGCAACTGCTCCGGCAGGCCGTCGAGACCGGTCTGCTGCTCGCCCTCACCGGATTCACCACCTGCTCGAACCGGGGGCTGTCACCCCGGAGGAGGTGCTCACCGCCGTCGACGGCCACCCCGACCGGCTGTTCGGCCGCCGGTGATCCCCGCGGGGCCGGCGGCACGGGGGCGGTCGGCGGGGCGGGTCAGGGCGTGGGCGGGCCGCCGTGCGGGTGCTGCGGGCGCTGCGGGTGGGAGGTGCGGGGGCGGACGTCCAGTGGAGGAGGAGAACGGAGGCGACGGCGGCGAGGGCGCACCAGGTGGAGACGAAGGCCAGCCGCCACAGGAGCGCGCAGACCAGGGCGCCGATGCCGGTGATCAGGCCGAGCCGGCGCAGCAGCCGGTCACCGCTGGCCAGCAGGGCGCCGACGGTGGCGAGGAGGTAGCCCGTCAGGAGGAGTGCGGGGTGCGGGACGCCGATGCGGTAGTCGAGGGTGTGGGCGTGGGCGGTGACGCCGATCGGATGGGTGGCCACGGCGTGCGCCGTCGGCACGGCCACCAGGAGACCGAGCAGGACCAGCGCGGTGAGCAGCCGCCGTCGGGACCGGCCGGCGTCGACGGCCGCGCGGCGCACGCCGATCGGGACCAGCAGGGGGAGCAGGGGCAGGGCGATCACCGCCCAGGCCGTGCGGGCCCAGGCGGCCGGGGCGGCCGGCGGATCGCCGCCGGTGCCGAGCCAGACCACCGCCTCGATCAGCTGGTGTACCCCGAGGACGAGGGGCAGCGCGGCGAGCGGGAGGCGTTCGGACCGGCCGGCCCGGTGGGTGCGGACCAGGCAGAGCACACCGACGGCCGTCACCGCGCCGCCGACGACGAGGTCCGCCCGGGCACTCCAGCACATGGGGGCTCCCGAGCCCGCTCAGCGGGGGCCGGGGGACGGGTCGGTGGGTGGCGGGCCGGTGGGCGGGTCGTCCTCGGGGCCCTCGTCCGACCCGTTCGGCTCGTCCGAGTCGTCCGCCGAGTCGCCCGGCACTTCGCCGATGGACTCCAGGACGTCGCCGGTGGTACCGGGCAGGGCCGGGTGGCGGCCGATCACCACCACCCCGATGACGATGGCCACCAGGCCGGCCGCCTGCCAGGCCAGGGCGCCGGGGGTGACCCGCAGCCGGTCGCCGAGGAACCCCACCGCGCAGGCGATCCCGGTGATCGGCTGCGCGGCCGTCAGGGCGGGCAGGGACATCCGCAGCGGTGCGGCCTCGAAGGCGCTCTGCACCAGCAGCAGCCCGACCACCCCGGCCGCCACCACCGCGTACGGCTGCCAGCTCCGCAGCACCGCCTCCAGCCCCTGGTGGTCGAGCCGCTGGGTGGTGGTGCGGGTCAGCGCGTCCTGGAGCCCGTAGAGCAGGCCGGCGGCCAGGGCGAGCACCGTCGCCTCCTCGAACAGCGGCAGCCGGCGGGCCGTGGAGATCAGCAGCAGGGTGAGCCCGACCACCGTGCCGACCACCAGCCAGTGCCGCAGCTCGCTCGCCGGCGCGCCGCCGCCGGTGGGCCGGCCCGCCACGATGAACGCCGTCACCCCGAGCGCGAGCAGCAGCACCCCGGCCCAGCCGGAGCGCCCGAGCGTCTGGCGGGTCAGCACCCGGGCGAGCGCCATCGCGAAGATGAGGTTGGTGGCGAGCAGGGGTTCGACGAGCGAGACCTCGCCCTGGTTGAGGGCGAGTGCGGAGAGGATCAGTCCGGTGACCATGAAGCCGGTGCCGAGCAGCCACTCGGGCATCCGCAGGAGGTCCAGCAGCAGCCGCCAGTGCAGCAGATCGGCGCGCGGGGCCCGCTGCGCCGCGTGCTGCTGGAGGACGAATCCGAGGCCCAGGAAGCAGGCGGCGCTCAGGGCCAGGACGAAAACCGCCACGGAGGGACCACCCGAGGGTTGTTGACCGCACCGCACCGCCGCCCGGCTCCGGGGCGGCTCCTCGGGCGGGTCCGCCCGCGTGGCCCGGCGATCCGGAGCGGGGTGTCCCGCGGCATCGGCGCGTTGGGGCCAGCCTACCGCCGGGGTGGGGCGTCGACCCGTGGAACCGCGCCGCCCGGCGGGTCGCGCCATCCCGTCGCGCCGCCCCACCGACCCGCCCCACCGCGCGGACCCCCGGGCGGGGCGGCCCCCGGCCCGGCGCCCGGTTGCCGCCGCCGCACCGGGGGGCGCACGCTGGGGGGAGCGGCCGCCGCGGGAGCACCGCCCGTACCGGCCCGATCAGGCGCGACGGGGGTCGGCGCCAGGAGGTGTGGCATGCACAACCAGTGGGATGTGGAGCTGAGCTTCGAGGAGGACGGCGTCCACACCGGATGCCAGGCGAGGCTGACCGGCGCCCGGGCCCCGGGCCTCACCGCGCACGGGGAGTCGACCAGGAGCGTGGACGACCGCCCGCTCGCCAGGATCGGCGAGGAGGTCGCGGCCTCACGCGCGCTGGATGCGCTGTCCCGCAAGCTGAAGGCCCAGGCCGACGGGGAGATCGAGGACGAGGGCCACCGGCCCGGGTACCTGATCTACTGAGGCCCGGCGGCACGGCGGCCCGGGACGAGGAGCAGCGCGAGCAGGGCGGCCACACCGAGCACGGCGGCCGTGACCACGAACGCCCGGTCGTAGCCGGCCGCGAGGGCGGCCCGCGCGGCGTCGGCGCCCCCGCCGGCGCCCCCGTCGGCGGCGGCCCGGCGGGTGGCGGCCACCGCGACGGTCGACAGCACGGCGAGCCCGATGCTGCCGCCGCACTGGCGCCCGGCGTTGAGCAGTCCGCTGACCAGCCCGGCCTCGCGCGGGTCGACGCCCGAGGTGCCCATCGCGGTGTTGGCGACCATGCAGACGCCGACGCCCACGCTGGTCACGATCGACGGTCCGGCGAAGCCGGTCGGATAGCCGGAGTCCGGGCCGAGCCCGCCGAACCAGAGCATCCCCAGCGCGGCGAGCAGCAGCGCGCCGGTGAGCGTGGCCCGGCCGCCGAAGCGGGCGGTGAGGCGGCCCGCGACCATGCTGCCCGCCGCCGTCCCGGCGCAGAACGGCAGGAACGCGGCGCCGGCCGCCAGCGGGCCGTAGTCCAGGACGTTCTGCAGGAACAGCGAGCAGAAGTAGAAGCCGACCAGCATGCCCGCGCCGAGCAGCGTCACCAGCAGGCTCGACATCCACGCCGTCCGGGCCCGCAGCACGCCCAGCCGGACGATCGGCGTCCGCGCGAAGCGTGCCTCCCAGAGCAGGAAGAGCAGTCCGAGCAGCACGGCGGCGCCGAGTGTGGCGAGCGTCCGGACCGAGCCCCACGGGTGGCGGTCGGTCGCCATGAGGCCGTAGACCAGGACGGTCATCGCGCCGGTGCCGAGCGCGGCGCCGAGCACGTCGGGGCGGCCGGTGAGCGGCGGGCGGACAGCGGGCACCGAACGGACCGCCAGGGCGAGGCCGACCAGCACGATCGGCGCGTTGACGAAGAACACCCAGCGCCAGTCGAGCAGGTCGGTCAGCACGCCGCCGAGCAGGACGCCCAGCGCGCTGCCGCCCGCCGTCACCATCGACCAGATGCCGAGGGCCCGGGCCCGGGCGGCCCCGTCGGTGAAGGTCACCATGATCAGGGTGAGCCCGATCGGTGCCAGGACGGCGGCCGAGACGCCCTGGCCCGCCCGGGCCGCGATCAGCTGTGCGGGGGTCCGGGCGAACCCGCCGAGCACCGACGCGAGGCCGAACAGCACCAGGCCCCAGAGCACCGCGCGGCGGTGCCCGGTGAGGTCGGCGATCCGGCCGCCGAGCAGCAGTAGTCCGCCGAAGGCGAGTGCGTAGGCGTTGACCACCCACGGCAGGGCGCTGTCGGCGAAGCCGAGGGAGTGGCCCATCGCGGGGAGCGCGATGTTCACGATGCTGGCGTCGAGGGTGACCATCAGCTGGCAGACGGAGACGGTGGCCAGGACGAGGCCGGGGCGGGCGGTGACGGGGCGGGACGTCCTGGACGCGGGTGGGGTGGTGGTGCGGGACGGAGCGGGTCCGGGCATGGCGACCTCCGATGCGAACGTTGTTCGCGTAAGGTAAGCCTTACTTGAAGGGTGGTGCAAACGCCCAGGCCGGAAGGGGCTTGGCGCAGGCATGGCAGGATGGCGGGGTGTCAGAGCGGAGCAGCCGACCGGGCGTCGGCGAACACCAGGCGGACGGGCCGGACGGGCCGGACGCGACGGGCGCGCGGGGCGGCACGGCCGCGCCGGGCGGCTCGACGGCGGCCGAGGGGGCCGGCGCCGAGGGAGTCGCGGCCGGGCACGGTCGGTACGGGCGCAAGCGGCCGCGCCCCGGACTGACCACGGCGGGGGTGGTCGCCGCCGGGCGCCGGGTGATCGAGCGGGACGGCATCGACGCCCTCACCATGCGGGCCGTCGCCACCGAACTCGGCACCGCGCCCGCGTCGCTGTACCGGCACGTGACCGACCGCGAGGCGCTGCTGATCGCCGTCCTGGAGCAGATCGCCGAGGGCATGCCGGTCGGCGTGCCGGGCGCGACGCCGCAGGAGCGGCTGCTGCGCCGGCTGCTCGGCGCCCACGACTACATGGCCGGCCACACCTGGGTGCTGCACATCCTGATTCGGGGCGAACTGATCGCCCGGAACGCGCTGGCGTTCAACGACGCCTGTCTCGCCGATCTGATGGCCGCCGGCCTGCGGCCCGAGCCCGCGCTGACGGCGTTCCGTGCCTGCTGGCACCTGGTCCTCGGCGAGTTGCTCTCCGAACACCCCGTCAGCCCGCCGCGCGAGCCGAGCCAGCGGCGGGCGGTCATCGAGTCCGCGGACCGCGAGCGGCACCGCGCGCTGGGCCGGGTGCTGGACGAGGTGGGCTTCGTGGGGGTGGGCGAGCGCTGCGGTGACCTGGAGGTGTCGCTGGGGGCGCTGATCGGCGGACTGGTGGACCGCCAGGAGGCCGGGAGCCGAGAGCGGCCCTGAGCGCCGTGGCGTCCCGGCCGAGCTCGCGAAGGCGCCGCTCCGGCTCCGCCGGCTCGTAGGAGATCGTCACGATCCGGTAGGCCGCCCCGTCGGGGGTGCGCCGCTGGATGGTGGAGGAGCTCGGGCCGTCGACGGGTTCCGCGGGATTCCGGTGGCGGTCGTCGACGACGCACACCCGGCCGCCCGGTGCGAGGGCGGCGGCCACACCGATCGGCCGGCACGTGCGAGAGCCGGCACCTCATGAGGGCGACGACGTCGTGACGGCGGTCGGGTTCCCGGGCGAGCAGGACGGCCTCGACGACCTCGCACCGGGGCGCCGCGTGGCACGCGACGCGCGGCGGCCGCGAGCATCTCCGGGGAGGCGTCGACGGCCGGTGACCTCGTCGGCGTGGTGGAGCAACCAGGGTTCACGTGGCGGGACCGCGGGCCGGTTCCAGGACGCTGCCCGCCGGCCGGAACACGTCGAGCGTGGCCGTGGCAGTCCCCGACGAGGGCGCTGGAGTGGGCGCGGTGCTCGGACGGGAGCCGGCCCTGGTCCGGGCCGGCCGTCGGCCGACGGCCCGTCAGGGGCGGCCGGGGGCCAGGAACTCGGTGAGGCGGCGGTTCAGCGCCTCGGGGTGGGCGCTCAACAGGGTGTGGTGGGAGGTGTCGGGCAGGATCCCGACCGTGGCACCGGGCAGGGCGCGGCGGGCGCGGGCGGCGACGGCGCGGGAGTCGTGGGCGCGGCTGCGGTCGGCGAGCAGGACGAGGGTGGGGGCGGCGAGGGTGCGCAGTTCCGCCGCGCTCGGGCGGCGGCCGGTGACCGGCCGGGCGGCGGGGAAGCCCGCGAAGCCGAGCGCGTAGAGCTCGCGCCAGGCCGGGTCGAGGCCGCTGCCGCCGCTCTCCCGGTCGAGGTAGGCGAGGGCCTTGGCAGCGGTGCGGGGCGGCAGCAGGAGCGGCAGCACGCGCAGCAGGTAGCGGGGCCGGTATCCGGCGAAGCACTGGGTGGGGTCGAGCAGGGCGAGCCGGTGCACCCGGGCGGGCGCGTGCAGGGCGTAGCGCAGCGCGATCCAGCCGCCGTAGGAGTGGCCGGCGAGGTCGGTGGCGGGCAGGTCGAGCGCGTCGAGGACGGCGTCGAGCCAGCCGAGCAGGGCCGGGAGGCCGTCGAGGCGGGGGCGGTCGAGGGTGCTGCGGCCGGGGTCGCCGGGGAGGTCGACGGCGAGCACCCGGTGGCCGGCCGTGGCGAGGGCGGCGGCGTTGGCGGTCCAGCAGGTGGCGGTGGCGCCGCCGCCGGGCAGCAGCACGAGCGGCCGGCCGTCGCGCGGACCGCAGGCGTTGACCCGGGCCGTGCCGTACGGGGTGGGGACGGTGAGCGCCTCGACCGGGAGCGGCCAGCGGGTGAGGGCCTCGTCGTAGGCGGCGAGGAAGGCGTCGAGGGACGGATCGGGAGCGGGACCGGGGGAGGGGGTGGGGCCGGCGGCAGGGCGTGCGGACATAGTCTTCCCCCAGGGTTTGGCGGGCTTGCTCGGTGAGCATGTATCTCGCTGAGCGAGAGAATACGTCCAGAGGTCTTCCGAGGGAAGGACATGAGGTGGAGTCGGAGCGGACGCCGATGCGGCTGGTCCACCTGCTGCGCGGGCTGACGGTCGAACTCGACCTGTTCGGCGCCGAGTTCGCGGCACGCAACGGCCTGCACCCGACCGATCTGCGGGCGCTGATCCACCTGCTGGACGCCGCGCGGGCGGGAGTGGTGGTCACGCCGGGGCGGCTCGGCGAGGCGCTGGGGCTGAACTCGGCCGGGACGACCGGGCTGGTCGACCGGCTGGAGCGGCTCGGGCTGGTCCGGCGCGAGCGCGATCCGGGGGACCGCCGCAAGGTGCGGCTGGTGGTGGAGGACCGTGCGATCGCCCTGGGTCAGGGCTTCTTCGGTGGTCTGATCGCCGATCTGGTGGCCGCGATGGAGGCGTTCGGGGAGGACGAACTCGCGGTGGCGCAGCGGTTCCTGGCGACGATGACCGAGGTGGTGTCCGCAGCCCGGGCGGAATGAGGGCGACACAGGGGCGAGGCGCCGGTGCACGACACGAGGACCGGCGCGAAGCCCGGCGAGCAGTGGCGCCGGGCTCCGGCCCCGGACGGCGGGCGGCCCCTACGGGCGCAGGCCGGCGAACTCGTCGAGGACGGCGACCCGCAGTTCGTGCGCGCCGTCGGGGCGGGTCTGCTCGTAGTACAGGTACCACCGGCCCCGGGCGGCGACCACGTCGGCGTAGCGCACGTCCAGCCACGGGCCGTCGGGCGTCAGTCGGTGCCACGCGCGCAGATCGGCGGAGGCGGCGAGCCCGCAGCGCTCCTCGTAGTTGCCGGACGCGTCGGCCGAGCCGTCGTAGAGGGCGAGCCAGCCGCCGGAGCCGTCGGGCAGGACGGCGGTGATCCGTGACTCGTAGGCGTCCCAGGCGCCGGCCGGGCCGACGTCGAGGACCTCGGCGGCGCGGCCGGGCGGTGCGGTGAACCGCAGGCCGTCGGTGGAGCCGGCGAGCGCGGTGGGCTGGACGGTCAGTCCGGTGGTGTGGATGTCGGCGGCGGCGTGGGCCCGGGCCTGCTCCTCGGGGGTGAAGGCGCGGGCGCGCGAGACGGTGGCGAACAGCCGTACGCCGCCGTCGTGTTCGAGCAGGTAGGGGTCCTTGACGCCCTCGGTGCCGGTGCCGGCGGCGGTGAGGACCGGGGTGCGGGCGGCGAGGTCGAAGGCCTCGGGCGTTTCGGCGCGCAGAGCGTCGATCCGCCAGCGCCGGTCGACCGGGTCGACGTAGCTGAGGTGGAGCAGATAGCCGCCGTCGCGTCGGAGCAGGGCGAAGCGCTCCATGGACGGCGAGCCGAGGTCGGCGCGTTCCACCGACCAGAGGTCGCGGAACTCCACGCCGTCGCGGCTCTCGGCCACCGCGCAGCGCCAGCCCCGGTCCCGGCCGTCGGCCGAGGGGTCGGCGGCGCGCGGGCGGCGTTCGCGGTAGGTGAGCAGGAAGCGGTCGTGGTCGGGTTCGTAGCGGACGCTCGGGCAGCCCGCCCAGTAGCCGGGCTCGGGGCGTTCGGGGGCGCGGACCAGGGCGGAGCCGGAGAGGTCGGGTGCGGCGGGGAGAGCGGTGGCGGTCATCGGCGGCGGGTCGTCCTCACGGGTAGGCGGGTAGGGACCTGCGGATTCTCCTGCGGATTCTCCGTCACTTTCTATCAGATCAAGAGGAAGTGGCGGCCGGTGTTGCTGATGAGTCAGGAAGGGGCGATCGGGAAGCGAGCGGCTTGTCATATGGAGTGATTCTATGAATCGCATGTTTCGCCCGATGGCGATCGCGCAACGCCGACCGGACTGGTCTTGACCCTCTCTCGAAGATCGGGAAAGACTTCTTCTCAGAGTCGATCAAACAGAGGAAGCCCGCACCGATGACAGCCCCCACCACCGACGCACCCGGCTACGGCGGTCTCGGCCTCTACGTCGGTGACCTCCACAACCACTGCGGGATCAGCTACGGCCACGGCCCGATCGAGGACGCCTACGCCAACGCCCGCCTCCAGCTCGACTTCGCCAGCGTCACCGGTCACGGCTGGTGGCACGACCTCCCCGAGCGCACCCCCGAGCTGGCCGGGCTGGTGGACTACCACACCGAGGGCTTCGCCCGGCTCGCCGACCGCTGGGAGCACGTCCAGGAGGTCACCGCCGCGGCCCACGAGGACGGCCGCTTCGTCACCTTCCAGTCCTTCGAGTGGCACAGCCTCGCGTACGGCGACCACTGCGTGTACTTCGACGGCCCGCGCGGCGAGATCATCCGCGCCGCCGACCTGGAGGGCCTGCGCGTCCGGCTGCGCGCCCTGGCCTCCGAGGGCGTGCGCACCTGGGCGCTCCCGCACCACATCGGGTACGGCACCGGGCGGCGCGGCATCGACTGGTCCGCGTACACCGAGGAGTTCGCGCCGGTGGTGGAGGTGATGTCGATGCACGGCTGCGCCGAGTCCGACGAGGCGCCGCGCACCTACCTGCACACCATGGGGCCGCGCGACACCGCCGGCACCGCCGTGCACGGGCTGCGGCTCGGTCACCGGTTCGGCCTGATCGGCTCCACCGACCACCACAGCGCCTTCCCCGGCAGTCACGGTCACGGCCGCCTCGCCGTCTGGGCACCCGAGCTGACCCGGCCCGCGATCTGGGACGCCGTCCAGGCGCGCCGCACCTACGCGATCACCGGGGACCGCATCCTGCTCGCGACCTCGGTGAACGGCGTGCCGATGGGCGGCGAGGCGCCGTCCGCCGACCGCCGCCGGATCCGGGTCACGGTGCGCGGCCGGGACGCCCTCGACCACGTCGAGGTGGTCCGCAACGGTGTGCCGATCCACCGCCTGTCCCGGCCCGAACTCCTCGCCGCCGCCGGCGGGGAGAGCGGCTTCGACGGCACGCTCGGCTTCGCCGTCGGCTGGGGCCGGCGCGAGGCGGCGGTGCGCTGGGACGTCACCCTGCGCGTGGAGGGCGGCGAACTGCTCGACGTGCAGCCCCGGTTGCGAGGCTCCGAGACGGTGGCGCCGGCCGAGGCCGAGCCCGCCACCTACCGGCCGTCCGACTGGTGGCGCACCGGGCCGGGCGAGCTGCGGCTGCGGACCGTGACCGAGGGCAACCCGAACACCGCGACCGACGCCACCCAGGGCTTCTCGCTGGCCGTGGCCGGCGACGACCGGACCAGGCTGACGGCGATCGTCAACGGCGCCGACACCTCCTACCGGATCGGCGAGTTGCGGGAGGGGCCGCGGACCGGCTTCCTCGGCGGCTTCGTCTCCGGCGCCTACCGCTTCGACCGGGCGGTGCCCGGGCGCGAGCTCTCCGCCGACCTCGACCTGGTCGACGAACGGCCGGGCGGGGACGGCGACTTCTACCACGTGCGGGTGAGGCAGCTGAACGACCAGTGGGCCTGGTCGAGCCCGGTCTGGGTGGGCCGCAGCGGTGGTGCCGGCGGACCGGCGGCCTCCTGTCGACGGGCCGGCTGACGCCTGGCAACCGCCGTCGGCCGGCCGCCCCGGTCACCGCCCACCGCCCACCGTTCACGCGAACCCGTACCGAGGAGCACCACCATGTCCGTCACCACCTCCGCGCGCCGCGCCGCCGGCACCGCACTGGCCGCCGCCCTGCTGACCGGCACCCTCGCCGCCCCGGCGGCCGTCGCGAGCGGCGCGCCCGGCCTCGCCGCCGCGGCCGCCACCGCCACCGCCACCGGCACCGGCGGCGCCGCGGCCGCCACCGGCACCACCGTGTTCGCCGACGACTTCGAGTCCGGCACCGTCTCGCACTGGACCCGCCAGCGCATCGACGGCAACGGGAGCATCACCGTCACCGGCGCCCCCGCCGGCGGCTCCGGGCTCGCCGCCCGCTTCAGCGTCCCCAACGACGGCGTGTCCTACCGCTCCGAGGTGGCCGTGAACGCCCTCGGCTGGGGCGGCTACCGCTTCGCGCTCGCCGACTACCTGCCCGCCGACTGGGTGCAGACCTCCACCGAGACCATCGTCGCCCAGTGGCACGGCTACCCGCTCTCCGACGGCAGCGACACCAAGCCGCCGATCGCACTCACCGTCAAGGACGGCAGCTGGCGCCTCAAGGTGCACTGGCTGACCGGCCCGACGACCGTCGCCGAGGCGGTGATCCCGCTCGGCAGCGTGGAGTTCGGGCACTGGAACCAGTGGGCGTTCGACATCACCTGGTCCACCGCCACCACGCCCGGCTCGATCACGGTGTACCGGGACGGCGTGCAGGTCGGCGCGCACAGCGGGCTCAACAACTACCACCAGAACCAGGCCCCCTACTTCAAGACCGGGATCTACCGCGCCAACTGGAACCCCGCCAAGGGCATCCCGTACCCGACCGGCGGCCCCGACGTGGTGCTCTACAGCGACAGCGTCGTCGTCACCCAGCTCTGACCCGGCCGAAACCCCCAACCACCAAGAGGTAGCAGCACCATGAGCGAAGCGGCCCGTCACCCCGGCCTGCCCCGACGAGGCTTCCTCGGCCTGAGCGCCGGAGCGGCCCTGCTGGCGGCGGGCTGCCGCTCGGCCACCGACCCGGACGCGGGCGCCGCCCCCGGCGCCGCCGCCGCGGCGTCCGCGCCCGATCTGCAGATCGTCCACGGCAGCGCGCCGGACCCCACCCAACTGCTCCACCGCGGCCCGGACACCCCGGCCTTCGTCAACCTCGTCCTCGACCGGCTGGTCGACCTCGACCCGGTGACCCTCCAGCCGGTGCCCTGGCTGGCCACCTCCTGGGAGTGGAGCGCGGACCGGCTGAAGCTGGTGCTCAAGCTGCGCGAGGACGTCACCTTCCACGACGGGCGCGCGCTGGAGGCCGACGACGTCGTCTTCTCGCTGGTCGGCGCCACCAAGACCTCCCAGGTCAAGCCGCTGCTGGAACGCCTCGCGGACATCAGGGCCAGCGGGCGGAACGAGGTCACCCTCACCCTCGCCAAGCCCACCAGCAACCTGTTCGACGCGCTCGCCTTCAACCCGGTCGTGGACGCCCGGACGTACGTCGAGGGACGGGCGAGCGACACCGTCAACGGCACCGGCCCGTTCCGCTGGCAGTCCTTCAAGGGCGGCAACCAGCTCGACCTCGCCCGGTACGAGCGGTACTGGCAGAGCGGACGCCCGCGCTTCGAGCGGATCACCGTCCGCTCGGTGACCAGCAGCCAGGCCGCGCTGTCCGCCCTGCAGTCCGGCCAGGGGCACCTGATCGGCGCCGTCCCCGGGCGCGACCTCAAGGTGCTGACGGGCAACCCCGGCTTCACCGTGCAGTCCGCCAAGGCCTCCTACCAGCAGGCGTTCCTCGGCGTGAACGTCGCGTCCAAGCCCTTCGACGACCTCCGGGTCCGCCAGGCGCTGCAGTACGCGGTGGACCGCGAGCGGATCGTCGACCAGGTCTACGGCGGCCACGCCGAGGCCAGCAGCCTGCCCTGGCCCTCCAACACCCCGGGCGTCACCCCGGACCAGGTCACCCGCTACCGGCACGACCCCGAGAAGGCGCGCGGGCTGCTGCGCGAGGCCGGCGCGGAGGGCGCCCGGGTGCCGCTCACCGCCGCCAACTCGCCGGTCTTCAGCTCGCTCGTCGAGCTGGTGAAGTACGACCTGGAGCAGGCCGGATTCGGCGTCGACGTGCAGCTGCTGGACAACGCGGCCCTCCAGCCGAAGATCCAGCAGGGCACGCTGGAGGGCCTGTTCGTGGCCAACCACGGCATGGTCAGCGTCTCGCCGCTCAGCGGGATCACCGTCTCCGGGCCGCTCCAGGTGGGCCGCAACACCTCGCACGTCACCGACCCGGCCTACGCCGAACTCCAGGCGCGCGCCTTCGCGGCCGCCGACGAGCAGGCCCGGGCCGACGTCAACCACGAGCTGTCCGAGTACCTGCTCGCGCAGTCCTTCCACATCACCCTGGCGCACGCCTGGGAGACCTACGCCTTCGCCTCCTCGGTGGGGGAGGTGTCCACCAGCGCGCTGGGCTACCTGAAGCTGACCGACACCCATCGGGACGCCTGAGCCGCCGCCCCCGTCCCCCCGGTCCGCCCGTCCCGGTCGCCGGCCGTCCCGCCCGCGCCGTCAGCCGTCCACCCACCCCCCCCGGAGAACCCCCCGTGCCGTACTGGACCAGAAAGGCCGCCGGAGCCCTGGCCACCCTCTGGCTCGCCTCGGTGGCCGTCTTCCTGCTGCTCCGCCTGGCCCCGGGCGACCCGGTCTCCGCCGCGCTCGGCGCCGAGGCCGACCAGGAGCAGCGCGACCACCTCGGCCGCCAGCTCGGCGTGGACCGCCCGCTGCCCGCCCAGTACCTCACCTGGCTGGGCGGGCTGCTCGGCGGCGACCCCGGGCTCTCCTTCCACTACCGCGAACCGGTCACCCGGATGATCGGCCAGAGCCTCGGCTCCACCGTCCAGCTCGCCCTCGCCGCCGGGCTGCTGATGCTGGTGCTCGGCCTGCTGCTGGGCGCCGCGCTGGCCGCCGAGCGGCGCGGCCGGCTGGCCCGGGCGCTGGACCCGCTCACCACGGCCGTGCTCGCCCTGCCGGTGTACGTCACGGCGGTGCTGTTCGTCTTCGTCTTCGCCGTGCTGCTGCGGGTGCTGCCGGCCGGCGGCGAGCGCGACCTCCTCACCGCGCCCGACCTGGCGGTGCAGTACCTGGCGCTGCCCGCCGTGGCGCTCGCCCTTCCCGGTTCGGTGGTGCTGGCCCGGCTGCTCGCCACCGAGCTCCGGCGCACCCGGCAGGAGGAGTTCGTGCTCACCGCGATCGCCAAGGGCGCCCCGCCCCGGCGGATCCTGCTGCGGCACGTGCTGCCCAACAGCCTGGCGCCGTTCTGCGTCGAGTTCGGCCTCAACCTGGGCGAGCTGCTCGGCGGCGCGGTCGTCGCCGAGCAGCTGTTCGCCCGGCACGGCCTCGGGCAGCTCCTGCTGGACGCGATCAACCAGCGGGACTACCCCGTCGCACAGACCCTGATCATGCTCGCGGTCGCGGTGGCCGTCGTCGTGCAGCTCGGCTCCGAGCTGCTGGTCGGCCGGCTGGACCCGCGGATCGCCAAGGCCGGCGCCGGGGAGGGCCGATGAGCACCACGACCGCCGTCGACGGGAGCCGGTGGCCCGCCCTGCCCGCCGTGCTGCGCGGCCGGCGCGGCCGCACCGGGGCGGTGCTGGTCGCCCTGGTGGTGCTGCTCGGGCTGCTCGGCCCGCTGCTGCTCCCCGCCGACCCCTACCAGCAGGGCCGTGAGGCGCTGGCCGGACCGTCCTGGTCCCACCCGCTCGGCACCGACGAGGTCGGCCGCGACCTGCTGGCCCGCGCGCTGTACGGGGTCCGGATCGAACTGCTGGTCTGCCTGCTGGCCGTGCCCGCCGCCGCCGTGCTCGGCACCCTGCTCGGGCTGCTCGGCGGGCTGAACCGGCTGCTCGGCGAGGCCGTCCAGCGGCTCTTCGACCTGCTGCTCGGCTTCCACGGGCTGCTGCTGGGCCTCGCCATCGCGCTGATCGTCCGCCCCGGGCTCGGCAGCGTCGTGGTCACCGTCGTGCTCAGCGCGCTGCCCGCCTTCGGCCGCCAGGCCCGCGCCGCGCTGCTGGCCCAGCTCGCCCGTGACCACGTGGTGGCCGCCCGGGTGCTCGGCGTGCCGCGCGCCCGCACCCTGCGCCGCTACGTGCTGCCCAATGTCACCGACGCCGCCACCGCGCTGCTGGCCGTGGCGATGGCGCACGCCGCCAAGATCGAGGGCGGCCTGAGCGTGCTCGGCTTCGGGATCCAGCCGCCCACCCCCTCGCTCGGCACGATGATCAACACCGGCAGCAAGTACCTGTTCCTGCACCCGGGTTACGCCCTCGCGCCGGTGCTGCTGCTGGGCCTGCTGGTCTTCGGGCTGACCCTGCTCGCCGACTCGTTCAACCGGGAGAAGCTGCGGTGACCGTGACGACGACGAACACCCCGGCGGCCCCGGCGACGGCGTCGCCGCTGCTGGAGATCACCGGGCTGAAGGTCGTCGCCGGGCCCCACCAGGTGGTCCACGGCGTGGACTTCGCCCTGCGCCCCGGCGAGATCCTCGGCCTGGTCGGCGAGTCCGGCTCCGGCAAGACGCTCACCGCGCTCGCCGCCAACCGGATGCTCCCGCCCGGCTGCCGCACCACCGCCGGCACCGTCCGCCTGGACGGCACCGACCTGCTCACCCTCCCCGAGGACGCCGTGCGCGCGGTGCGGGGCCGGCGGATCGGCATGGTCTTCCAGGACCCGCTCGCCTACCTCAACCCCCGGATGCCGATCGGCCGCCAGCTCGCCGAGGCCGCCCTGGTGCACGGCGCGAGCCGGGCCGACGCCCGGGCCCGCGCGCTCGAACTCCTCGACCTGGTCGGCATCCCCGAGCCGGGCCGCCGCTACCGCGACCGCCCGCACGAGTTCTCCGGCGGCATGCGCCAGCGGGTGCTGATCGCCATGGCGATGGCCAACCGCCCCGACCTGCTGATCGCCGACGAACCCACCACCGCCCTCGACCCCACCACCCAGGCCGGCATCCTCGACCTGCTCGTCCGGCTGCGCGACGAGACCGGCACCGCCGTCCTGCTGATCACCCACGACCTCGGCGTGGTCGCCCGCAGCTGCGACACCGTCCAGGTCATGTACGCCGGACGGATCGCCGAACGCGCCCCGGTCGAACGGCTGTCGGCGGCCCCCAGGCACCGGTACACCGCCGGGCTGCTGGCCTCGGTGCCCCGGCTGGACGGTCCGCGCGGCGTGCCGCTCGCCGTGATCGGCGGCCGCCCGCCGGCCGCCGGGGAGCAACTGCCGGGCTGCGCGTTCGCGCCGCGCTGCGCCGCCGCGGTGGAGCGGTGCGGGCAGGAGACGCCCGGGTGGGTGACGGCGGGGGAGCACGGCTTCGCCTGCCACCGGCCGGTGGCGCCGGGGGAGGAGCCGCCGGGGGAGAAGCCGCCGGGGGCGGCCGGGGAGCCCGTCGACCCGGAGGAGACCGCCGCGCCGGCCGGCGCCGTCGAGCCGGTCCTGGTCGCCGAGGACCTCACCGTCCGCTACGGCCGCCGCGGCGCGCCCGCGCTCGACGGCGTCGGCCTCGCCGCCGCGCCCGGCCGGGCCGTCGGCGTGATCGGCGAATCCGGATCCGGGAAGTCCACGCTGGCCCGCGCCCTGCTCGGGCTGCTGCGCCCGCAGTCCGGCAGCGTCCGGGTCGACGGCCGTTCCTGGGATGCGGCCACCCCGGCCGAGGAACGCGCGCTGCGCCGCCGGGTGCAGTTCGTCTTCCAGGACCCGTACGCCTCGCTGAGTCCGCGGATGACCGTCCGCGACGCCCTCGCCGAACCGCTGCTCGCCCACGGGCTGCCGCTCGGCCGGATCGACGAGCTGGTCGAACTCGTCGGCCTGCCGGGCGCGTTGCTGGACTCGCTGCCGCACCGGCTGTCCGGCGGGCAGCGCCAGCGGGTGGCGATCGCCCGGGCGCTCGCCGTCGGCCCGCAGGTCCTGGTGGCCGACGAGCCCACCTCCGCGCTGGACGTCTCGGTGCAGGCGCAGATCCTCAACCTGCTGCTCGACCTGCGCCGCCGCACCGGCATCGGCCTGGTGTTCATCTCGCACGACCTCGCGCTGGTCCGTCACCTCTGCGACGAGGTGCTGGTGATGCGGCACGGCCGGGTGGTCGAACAGGGCCCCGCCGAGCGGCTGTTCACCGCGCCCGAGCACCCGTACACCCGTGAGCTGCTGGCCGCCGCCGGGCAGCACGGAACCCCGACCCACCTCCGAGGAGCGCCATGACGCCGACCGCCCGCCCGTCCCGCCGCCAACTCCTGCTCGGCGCGGGCTCCGTGACCGCCCTGACCGCGCTCGGCGCGGCCGGAGCGACGCCCGCCGCGGCCGCGCCGAACCGCCCCTCCGGCACCCCCGAGGTGACCGGACTCGGCCCCGGCAACGCCGACTTCCCGCTGATGAGCGCGACCCTGATCGGCGAGACGCTGTGGATCGGCTCGCGCAACCTGGCCCCGGCCAGGGTGGTCGGCTACCACGTGCCGACCGGACGGGTCACCGGCACCGCGACCCTGCCGACCGGCAACTTCGTGCAGGGCTCGGCCGCCCACGGCGGCCTGCTGTACCTCGGGGTGACGGACGCGCCGAAGGCCGTCAACCTCTACCGCTTCGACCCGGCCGACGGCAGCGTGCGCGGCCTCGCCGCCGTGCCCGGCGCCGACGTGCGGGACGTCGCGGTCGCCCCCGACGGCGTGGTCTTCGCCACCGGCCGGCAGAAGGGCCGGGCGGCCGGCCCCGGCCTGTACGCCTACGACCCGGCGAGCGGCGTGCTCACCGAGGTCGCCTCACCGGCCCCCGGCGCCACCCAGGGCCGGGCCGTCGAGGCCACCGCCACCCACGCCTACCTGGGCGTCGGCAGCAACCTCGCGGGCGGCGGCGGGGCCACGCTCGCCTCGCTGTTCGCGGTCGAGCGGGCCACCGGGCGGGTCACCGACATCACCCCGCCGGAGCTCGCCGCCGACACCATCGTGCGTCAGATCACCGCCCTCGGCGACGACCTGCTCGCCGTCTCCACCGAGGGCAAGCCCGCGCACGTCGCGCTGCTGGACCCGGCCACCCACACCGTGCTGCGCTCCTTCGCGGTGCCCGGCACCAAGAGCGTCACCAACTTCCAGCGCCTCGGCGACACCGTCTGGTTCACCTCCACCGAGCACGGTACGGTCTGGCGCCACCGGCTCGGTACGGACGGCCCGGAGGCCTTCGCGGTGCCGGTCCCGGACGGCAACTCCTGGGGCCTCGGCCGGATCGGCGACACCCTGGCCGGCGTCACCGAGGGGGGCACCGCCTGGACCCTCTCCACCGCCACGGCCGCCGTCACCACCACCGACCTGGTGGCCGCCGGCGCGCCCGCCGAGGCGCAGCTCGGCATGTCGCTGGCGGCCCGGTACGGCCGGGTGTACGTCGGCGGCAACGGTTCGGTCGCGCTGCACGACCTCGATGCCGGGACGGTGCGCAAGCTCCCGGTGCCCGGCGAGGCGAAGGACACGGTGGTCCTCGACGACGGCACCCTCTACCTGGGCGTCTACTCCTCGCAGGGGATCTGGCGCTACCGGCCGTGGGCCGACGAGGCGCCGGTCCAGGAGGCGGCGCTGCCGCAGGAGCAGAACCGGCCGCAGACGGTGCGCTGGGACGCCGAGCACGGGCTGCTGCTGCTCGGCGTGCAGGCCGACACCACCGGCGGCGGCTCGTTCGTCACCTACCGGCCCGGCAGCGGGCGGCCCACCGTGCACGTGGACCCGCTCGGCCCGGAGCAGCTGGTGCGCGCGGTGGCGGCCGGGCACGGCCAGGCCTTCCTCGGCGGAGACAACGCCAGGACCACCGGCCCGCGCGGCGACCTGGCGGCCTGGGACCCGGTGGCCGGGCGCGAACTGTGGCGTACGGCCACCGACTTCGGCTCGGGCATCAGCAGCCTGGTGGTGCACGGGCGCCGGCTGTTCGGGATCACGGTCAACGGGCAGGCCTTCGCCGCCGACCTGCGCACCGCCCGGCCGGGCCGCCCGCCGGTGATCGACGCCAGGGCCGACCTGCGGGCGGTCACCGCGGCCAACCCGAGGCTGCTGGTGGCCCGCGGCCGGGTCTACGGGATCAGCGAGAAGACGCTGTTCCGGCTGGACCCGGTGACCCTGGCCGCCACCGTGCTCGTCCAGGTGGACGCCGAGTGGTACAGCGGCGCCCGGGTCGCGGCCGACGAGGACGGCGTGCTGTACACCCTGCGCGGCCGCGAGCTGATCGCCGTCCGGGAACGGTAGGACGGGGGCCCGCGCGGACGCACCGGGCCGGCCCGCGGTGCCCGCCATGGGGGGCGGGTACGCCACGGCGCCCCCGGAACCGCCGGGCGGCGGGGGCGAGCTGAACCCGGGCACGGCGGCGACCGTCGGTGCGCCCGCCGGTGCGGTGACCGCGATCGGTGTCGGCGCGTGCGGGACCATCACGGCGACCGCCGAGCCGATCCGCAGCCGTGCGGACCTCGCCCGTGCCCGCCGGGAGAGGGTGGCCGAGGTGTCCGCCGCCTCCCCCGGTGCCGGGCCGGAACCCGTGCCGGGGGGAGGCGGCCTGACGGAAGCGGGTGCCCGGGCGGTGCCCTCCGCACCGGCGGCCGGGGGAGCGGCGCGGGTGACCGCCACCGCGCGGCGGACAGGCGCGCCGCGCTGAAGCGGCGGCTCGCCGAGGAACGGGCGGCGGAGGGGCTGCGGGCGTGGTGGGGCCGGGCACCTGCCCGGGCCGCTGCACCTGCCCGGGCCGCTGCGCCCGGCCGGCCGTCAGCCGGCCGGCGTGAGCGCGTCGAAGGCGGCCGCGCCGGGCTCGTCGAGCAGCGCGAGCACCGCCGCCCGCACATGGCGGGCCATGTCCACGGACCGGTCGAAGAGCCACTGCGCCTGGAGCCCGTCCATCAGTGCGGTGAGCCGCACGGCGGCCTCCTCCGGATCCACGTCGCCGCGCAGGTGGCCGGCCTCGCGGGCCGCGCGCAGGGCCTGGGCGGTGCCGCGCCGGATGCGCTCGTAGCGGTCGGCGAAGTAGGCGTGGGCGGGGTGCTCCGGGTCGGAGGCCTCGCCGGAGAGCCGGACGAACAGTTCGATGAGCCCGGGAACCAGCTCGTTGTGCCCGGCGAGGTCCACCATCCCGCGCAGCACGCCGAGGCCGCCGCCGAGCCGGGTGTACGGCCGGAAGCGCTCCCGGTCGAGGCGGTCACGGTCCTCCAGCACGGCCTGGAGCAGCGCGTCCTTGTCGGGGAAGTAGCGCAGCAGACCGGCCCGGGAGATGTCGCACGCGGCGGCGAGGTCGAGGATCGTGACGGCCCTGAACCCGCGCTGGGCGAAGTGCTCGGCGGCGGTCTGGATGATCGCGGCCCGGCGGGCGCGGCCCTTGGCGTAACCGCCGGACACCGCTGCCGCCCCGGCTCCTGAGGTGGTCATGGGGGAACGGTAGCAGGGTTGCTTGACAGAAAGCTACACGTGTGTAGCAATTGGGCCCACGCCACGCCGTCGTGGCAGGTTCCCCTAGGAGCTCCCCCATGCTCGACTCCCCCTCGCTGCCCGCGGAGGCCCCCGCTCCGCAGGCACCCCCCGGCTTCGTCCGAAGACTGGCCCTCGGTCAGTTCGGCATGTACCTGGCCGTCCTCGCCCCCGTGATGGGCGGACTGTCGGTCAAGATCCAGGACCTGGTCGGCCTGGACGACGCCCCTGCCCAGCTCGGGCTGGTGACGGGGACCGGCGCGCTGTTCGCCCTGGTCGGCCAGCCCCTCGCGGGCCGCCTCTCCGACCGCTGCACCTCCCGCTTCGGGATGCGCCGCCCGTTCCTGGTCGGCGGCGTCGCGGTCATGGCGGTGGCCCTGCTGGCCTGCGCCCTGGCCCCGAGCATCCCGCTCCTGCTGATCGCCTGGTGTGCCGCCCAGGGCGCCGCCAACGTCGCCTTCGCCGCCGCCGGGGCGACCGTGGCCGACCACGTGCCCGAGGCCAGGCGCGGCAGCGTCTCCGGCATCGTCGGCGCGGTCACCCCGATCGGCATCATGGTCGGCTCGGTCCTGCTCTCCGTGCTGCCCGGCGACGTCCTGCGGTTCGTCGTGCCGGCCGCCATCGCCGTCGTCCTCGGCCTCTGGTTCGCCGCCCGGCTGCCCGACCGGGTCCGCACGGCCCCGCCGGACGAGCCGCTGAACGTGCGCAGCCTCCTGCTCTCCTTCGTCTTCGACCCGCGCAAGCACCCGGACTTCGGCTGGGCCTGGCTGAGCAAGTTCCTCATCATGCTCGGCTACGGCGCCCTGGCCGGCTATCTGACCCTGTTCCTGGCCGCCGAGTTCGGCATGGACGACACCGACGAGCAGCTGCGCTACAACGCCCTGGCCAACGGCCTGAGCGTGGCCACCCTGGTCGTCGCCAGCATCGTCGGCGGGGTGCTGTCCGACCGGGTAGGCCGCCGCAAGCCCTTCGTGATGGGCGGCGGGCTGCTGATGGCGGCGGTCCTCGCCGTGGTGACCGTCACCCCGTACCTGGGCGACGCCGGCCTGGGGACCCTGCTGGTCCTCGAAGCGGTCCTCGGCATCGGCGCCGGCCTGTTCTTCGCCGTCGACAACGCGCTCGCCATCAGCCTGCTGCCCAGCCAGGACGACACGGCCAAGGACCTCGGCGTGCTCAACATCGCCAACGCCCTTCCGAGTTCGCTCTCGCCGTTCCTGGCCGGCGTGGTCGTCATCCCGGTCGGCAACGCCCTGCTCGGCGGAGCCGGCTACTCCCTCTGGTTCGGCCTCGCCGCCGTGTTCTGCCTGGTCGGAGCGCTTCTCGTGACCAGGATCAGAAGCGCGGCCTGACCGCACCCGCTCCAGGACCCCCCGCGTTACCCCCCCCGCACCCGCCCCAAGACCCCCCGCGTTACCCCCCCGCACCACCCAGAAAGGCCCCCTCATGAGCACCGACGCCCGTTTCCCCTACCAGGACCCGACCCTGTCCGTCGACCAGCGCGTCGAGGACCTGCTGAGCCGCCTGCCGCTGGAGGACAAGGCCGGCCTGATGTTCCACCCACTGGGGACCATCGGTGCCATGGACGACCCCGGCCACTTCGGCATGCCGTCCATGGCGGCCCTGCTGGAGCGGCGCATCAACCACTTCAACATCCTCTGGGCGACCGACGCGCGCTCCCTCGCCGCCTGGCACAACAACCTCCAGCGCGCCGTCCTCGACCGGCCGCTGGGCATCCCGGTGACCATCTCCAGCGACCCGCGCCACTCCTTCACCGACAACCCCGCCACCGCCCTGCTGGCCGGTCCGTTCTCGCAGTGGCCGGAACCGCTCGGCTTCGCCGCCGTCGGCTCGCCCGAGCTGGTGCGCCGCTGGGCGGACACGGTGCGCCGCGAGTACCTGGCCGTCGGCATCCGGGTCGCGCTCCACCCGCAGATCGACCTCGCCACCGAGCCGCGCTGGGCGCGCATCAGCACCACCTTCGGCGAGGACGCCGACCTCACCTCGAAGCTGGCCGTCGCCTATGTGCGCGGGCTGCAGGGCGAGGAGCTCGGGGCGGAGTCGGTCTCGGCGATGGCCAAGCACTTCCCGGGCGGCGGCCCGCAGTTGAACGGCGAGGACCCGCACTTCCCGTACGGCCGGGAGCAGGTCTACCCGGGCGGCAGGTTCGACTACCACCTGGAGCCGTTCAAGGCCGTCATCGAGGCCGGTGTCGCCCAGATGATGCCCTACTACGGCATGCCGGTCGGCACCGAGTACGAGGAGGTCGGCTTCGGCTTCAACAAGGGCGTCATCACCGGGCTGCTGCGCGAGCGGCTCGGCTACGACGGCATCGTCTGCACCGACTGGGCGATCCTCAACGACAAGTTCTGGGGCGTGGAGGAGCTGACGTACGAGGAGCGCATGCTCAAGTCGCTGGAGGCCGGGGTCGACCAGTTCGGCGGCGAGATCCGCCCGCAGGCGCTGGTGGACCTGGTCAAGGCCGGGAAGGTCGCCGAGCGGCGCATCGACGACTCGGCCCGCCGGCTGCTGCGCGAGAAGTTCCGGCTCGGCCTGTTCGACCGGCCGTACGTGGACGAGGCCGCCGCCGAAGCGCTGGTGGGCGCGGCCGGGGCGCGCGCCGAGGGCCTGGCGGCCCAGGCGGCCGCGACCGTCCTGCTGGCCAACGCCGCCGAGGGGCCGGCCCGGCTGCCGCTCGCCCCGGGCGGCCCGAAGGTCTACGCGGAGGGCGTGTCGGCCGAGGTGCTGGGCGGGCGCGCGACGCTCGTCGCCACGCCGGAGGAGGCGGACGTGGCGGTGCTGCGCCTGGCGGCGCCGTTCGAACCGCGCGGCGAGGAGGGCGCGCTGGAGTCCTTCTTCCACGCGGGCTCGCTGGACTTCCCCGAGGAGGAGATCGAGCGCGTGCGGCGGATCTGCGCCACCGTGCCGACCGTGGTCGACGTGTACCTGGACCGCCCGGCGATCCTGACCGGGATCGCGGGCCACGCCGCCGCGCTGACGGTCAACTTCGGGGCGGAGGAGCGCGCCTTCGTGAAGGTGCTGTTCGGCGAGGAGCGGCCGCAGGGCTCGCTGCCGTTCGACCTGCCGTCGTCGATGGCGGCCGTCGAGGCGAGCCGCCCGGACGTGCCGTTCGACACCGCCGATCCGCTGTTCCGCTTCGGGCACGGTCTGCGCTACGAGGGCTGATCCGCCCCGCGCACCGGCCCGCCCCGCGCACCGGCCCGCCCCCCGCGCACCGGCCCGCCGCCGCTCCGGTGGCGGGCCGGTCGCGCTCAGCCGAGGGCCCGGCCGACCAGGGACAGCGTGGCCATCGACACCAGGGTCGAGGCCAGGACGGTGTCCCGGGCGAAGGCGGCCCCGTGGTCGTACTCGCGCGCGTAGGTGAACACGTTCTGCGCGGTCGGCAGCGCCGAGAACAGCACCACGGTCAGCAGCTGGTGCGGCGGCAGGCCGAGCACCAGCGCGCCGACCGCCCAGGCCGCCAGCGGCTGGACGACGGTCTTCAGCGCGACCGCCGTCCCGACCTCCAGGCAGCGGGAGGCGCCGGTGACGGCGGGCGGGTGGCAGAGCGAGAGACCGAGGGCGACCAGCGCGGTCGGCACGGCCGCGCCACCGAGCAGTTCGCAGGACCGGTGCAGCTCGGCGGGCGGGTGCCACCCGGTCGCCGACACCACGGCGCCGAGCCCCACCGCCAGCAGGATCGGGTTGCGCAGCGGCAGCGTGAGCGCGGCCCGCAGGCCGGCCCGCCCGGAATCCAGCACGGTCAGCACCGCCGGGGTGACCACCAGGATCTGGAACAGCACCACCGGGCCGACGAACGAGGCGTCCCCGAGCACCTGGGTGGCCACCGGGATGCCCAGGTTGGCCGAGTTGACGTACCCGGCCGCCATGCCGCCGAGCGTGCGCTCCGGCACCCCGCGCCCGAACAGCCGGTGCGCGGCGAGCAGCCCGAGCCCGCCCGCCACCACCGTGCTCGCGGTGAACGCGACCATCGAGGCGTTGGCGAACCGGTCCAGCGGGGTGCGGCCGATCAGCAGGAACAGCGCGGCGGGCATCGCGGCGTGGAAGACGAACCGGTTCAGGACCTGCTCCGCGTGCTCGCCGAGCAGCCCGCCGCGGCCGAGCAGGTAGCCGACGCCGGTCAGCGCCCAGATCGGGGCGAAACCGGACAGCAGCGGGTGCAGGCTCGTCATGGCTTCCTCGGCGCGTTCGTCGGTGCGGGGGCTCGGACGGAACGCCGGAAGTCAACCAGGCGTGCGAACGGCCGCCGCGGGCAGGCCCCCGGCCGGACGGCGCGACCCGGAGCACAGGGCCTACCATGGCGGCGTGGATCACCTGAGCCTGGCCGAGGTCGAGACGATCGCCCGGCGCGCACACGCGGGGCAGACCGACAAGAACGGCCGCCCCTACACCGAGCACCTGGCGGCGGTCGCCCACGGCGTGGCGCGCCGCGGCGGCAGCGAGGAGCAGATCGCGGCCGGCTGGCTGCATGACGCCATCGAGGACGACGCGCTGACCCGCGAGTGGCTGGCCGCCGCCGCCCTCAGCGACACCACCAAGGCCATCGTGGACGCGCTCACCAAGCGGCCCGGCGAGCCGCTGGAGGAGTACACGGCGCGGATCCTGGCCACCCCCGGCGCGCTCGTCGTCAAGCGGGCCGACCTCGCGCACAACTCCGACCCGGCCCGGCTGGCGAGCCTGGACCCGGCCACCGCCGAACGCCTCGCCGCCAAGTACCGCCGCACCCGCGATCTGCTCGGGCTGGATCCCGCCTCCGACTGACGGACCGTCAATCCCCTTCGGCGGGCGGCAGGAAGCGCGCGAACGGATCACCGGTCCGGGCGCAGTGCCCGGCCAGCAGCGTGCGGAAGCGGTCGAGCAGGGCCGCATGCCGGGCGTCCACCGCCAGGTTGACCATCTCACCCGGATCCCCGGCGAGGTCGAACAGCTGCTCCCGGTGGTCGCCCCAGGCGTAGCAGACGTACTTGTGCCGCCCGTCCCGGATCATCCGGCCGAGGGCGTTGTTGAACCCGGGCAGCTCCCAGCGGGTCTCCACCACCACGGTCTCCCGGGGCTCCGGCGCGCGCACGCTGCGCCCGGGCAGGCCCGGCGGCAGGGGGATCCCGGCGAGGTCGCCGAGGGTGGGCAGCAGGTCGGGCCCGGTCGACACCAGCCGGTCGCTGACCTTGCCCGGCGTGCTGCCGGGGCCGCTGACCAGGAACGGCACCCGCACCGACTCCTCGAACAGCGCCCACTTCTGGTTCCAGCCGTGCGCGCCGGCGCCGTCGCCGTGGTCGGCGGTGAACACCACGACGGTCTCCCGGCCGGTGGTGCGCTCGTGCGCGCGCAGCGCGTCCAGCACGGTGCCGAGGTGCGCGTCCACCCGTTCCACCAGCGCGTAGTAGGCCTGCCGGTAGCGCCGCCAGTCGTCCTCGCGCCACTCGGCGGTGGGGTGGGTGTGCGCCCAGGCGCGCTGGGCGAGCCGGGGGAGCCGGGCCTCGTAGGGCGCGGGCGGGAAGTTGGCGGGCAGCGGCGGGCACTGCGCGACGGGCGGCGGTGCGGGCAGCGGGCCGCTCTTCGGCTGCTGGCCGCGCGCCCATTCGCAGATGCCGTGCGGCTCCAGGAAGGAGAGCACCAGCAGGAACGGGCGGGGGCGGGGCCGGCTCAGGAATCCGGCCGCGGCGCGGGCGAGTCCGGCGTCGTCACCGGCCGGGTGGATGCGGCGGAAGCCGCGGCCGGCGGGCAGGTCGAGTTCGGGGAGGTGCCACTTGCCGCCGTAGGCGCAGTCGTACCCGGCCTCGGCGAACACCCGGCCCAGCAGCGGTTCCGGCGCTTCGCCGCCGGGGCCGGCGGCCTCGTTGCCGGTGAAGGCGAGCGCGCTGGGCAGCTGCCCGGTGAGCAGGCTGGCCCGGGAGGGCGCGCAGAGCGGCTGGGCGCAGTACGCCTGCCGGTAGCGGGTGCCGGCGGCGGCCAGCGCGTCCATGTGCGGGGTGGCGAGGTGCGGGTTACCGGCGGCGCTCATCGCGTCGGCGGTCTGCTGGTCGGTCAGGACGACCAGCACGTCGGGGCGTCGGTCCTCCACGTCAGGCCATCCGTTCGTAGCCGTGGCGGTCGAGGGCCCGGTGGAGCGGCCCGCCGAGGGCCCACCGCTCGAACTCGGCGGTCACGAGGTCCCCGAGGCGCCGCCGCTCCAGGGCCTGGCTGCCGGCCAGGTGCGGGGTGACCACGACGTTCGGCAGGGTGAACAACGGCGAGCCGGGCAGCGGTGGTTCGGGGTCGGTGACGTCCAGCACGGCGAACAGGTCGGGCCGTTCGGCGAGCACGGCGAGCAGGGCCGGCTCGTCGAGCACGGCGCCGCGCGCGGTGTTGACGAGCGTGGCACCGGGCTTCATCGAGGTGAGCAGGCGCCGGCCGACCAGCCCCCGGGTCTCCGGGACGAGCGGGGTGTGGACGCTCACCACGTCGGAGGTGGCGAAGAGTTCGTCCAGGCCGACCGCCCGCACCCCGGGCGGCGGCGCGGCGTACGGGTCGTGGGCGACCACCCGCAGGTCGTAGCCGCGCAGCCGCTCGCAGACCAGCCGCCCGATGGCGCCGAGCGACAGCACGCCGACGGTGGCGCCGTACGCGCCGGGGGCCCGGCCGACCCGGACGGGCGCGCGGGCGGCGCGGGCGGCGAGCACGTGCCGCCAGCCGTCCTTGAGCGCGTAGACGATCTGCGCGACGGTGAACTCGGCGACCGGTACGGCGTTGGCGTGGGCGGCGGTGACGATCGGGATGCCGGCCGCCCAGAACTCCTCGGTGACGATCCGGCGCACCGATCCGGCCGCGTACAGCACCAGGGCCAGCCGGGGCATCCGCTCCAGTGCGGCCGCGTCGAGCACGGGCCCGCCCCAGCCGGTGCACAGCACCTCGACGTCGCGCAGGGCGTCCGGCGCCGCGGCGAGCCGCTCGGGGGACCAGACCCCGCCGGGGGCGTCCGGGTCCGCGACGAGGTCCGCGCGTGCGAGCACCCGGGCGCGCGCCTCGGGGCCGTAGACGTCGGGGAACCGGGCCGGGTCCATGGCGAAGGCGGCCGTGAACATCCGGGTCTCCTTGGGTCGAGTGGCCACGAGGAGTTTCTATCACACTGAGAAATAGTGGGGCGGGGCGCGGCCCCGAGGCGGCCCGGCCCGGACGGGTCCGTGGGTTCAGCGGGTTCAGCGGGTTCAGCGGGTGATGAAGGTGGCCCCGTCGACGAGCCGGACGGCCGCCGCGGCGGCGCCCACCAGCTCGGTGGTGGTCGAGTGCACCATCATCAGCCGCGGCAGCACCGGCACCCGGCCCTGCAGCCGGGACTCGATCGCGGGCAGCATCTCGCCGCCGCTCTCCCAGAGCAACCGCCCGCCCAGCGCGACGAGTTCGGGCCCCAGCACACTGGTCAGATTGGCCACCAGCAGGGCCAGGTCGTCGGTGAACTCGTCCACCAGCCGCACCGCCGCCGGCACGCCCTCGCGGGCCAGCCGGAACAGCTCGGCCACCCGCTCGGCGGACGATCCCGACACGGTGAGCCCGGCCTCGGCGATCCGCCGGTCCACGGCGTGGTCGCCGATCCGCGCCTGGGTGTCCCCGGTGCGGCCGAGCGGGCGGTCCAGCGCCCGGCGGTCGCCCATCAGGTACCCCAGCGCCCCCGCCGACCCCAGCCGGCCCCGGTGCAGCCGGCCGCCCAGGACGATCCCGGCGCCGACCTCGATCCCGACCACCACGGCGGCGAGGTCGCCCACCCCGGCGCCCGCCTCGCCGTGCTGGACGGCCAGGGCGACCAGGTCCACGTTGCTCTCCACGGCCACCGGGACGCTCAGCCGCTCCTGGAGCAGGGTGCGCAGCCGCAGCCCCGGCCAGTCCAGCGCCGGGGCGAACTCCACCAGCCCGGTCCGGTCCCGGACCACCCCGGGCACCCCGACCACCAGCGCGCGCGGCGCGCCCGCGTGCCGGGCGGCCCACGCCCGCAGCCCCTCGACCAGGGCGAGCAGCGGGCCGGTGAGGTCCTCGGCGGACGGCTCGCGCCCGCGCTCCGGCCCGAGGCCCGCCGCCCAGTGGTGCTCGGCCTCGTGCAGCACGGCGCCGTGCAGGTCGGTGACCACCCCGACGATCCGGCGCGGGCGCATCGCCACCGCCAGGACGGTCTGCGCCCCGGCGTTGTACCGGATCAGCTGCGGCGGCCGGCCGCCGCTGGACGGCGCCCGCTCGGCCTCGACCACCACCAGACCCGCCGTCCGCAGCACCTCGACCAGCCGGTGCACGGTCGCCGTCGACAGCCCGCTCTCGGCCGCCAGCCGCTGCCGGGACAGCGAGCCGTGCCGGCGCAGCACCTCCAGCAGCACGGTCTGGTTGACCTGCGCCACGGTCTGCGTGGTGGCGGTCGCCGGGGTGCGGGGGGACTGGGGCACCGGATGCTCCTCGGGCGGGGCCGGGCGGAGCCCGAGCGCTGGGCGGGACTTCGTCTCGGCCCGAATATATCCGAGCGGCCCCGCCGTGACCGGCCCGGGAACGCCCGAAGGCCCGGCCGCGCGGATTGCGCGCGGCCGGGCCGTCGGTCACCCCGGTGGTCCCTGTCCGACCCCGGGGTGAGGGGGGACAGATGGTCCGGTGAAGTCGGGTACTGCTCCTGGTCGGCTTAGTACCAGTGGTGGGTCTGCCAGAACGCCCAGGCGTTGTTCGGGCTGCCGTAGCGCTCGTTCATGTAGTCCAGCGCCCAGCGGATCTGGGTGGTGGGGTTGGTCTTCCAGTCGGCGCCGTGCGAGGCCATCTTCGAACCCGGCAGCGCCTGCGCCAGGCCGTACGCACCCGAGGACGGGTTGACCGCGGTCACGTTCCAGCTGGACTCGTGGGCGATGATCTGGCTGAACGAGTTGAGCTGGTTGGCCGGGACGATCTGTGCGGCGATCGTCTGCGGCGTCGCGGCCGAGGCGGTGGCGGGCACCAGGCCGGCACCGAGGGCGGTCACGGCGGCGGCACCGGCGAGAACGGCGGCCGAGGTACGCATACGAAGCTTGAAAGCGGGCATGAAGAACAAGACCTCAATCAGGTTGGGCCGGCGTTCGCCCCGCCCGGACCGTGGCCGGACAGGGGCCGTAACGGTCGCGGGGCGTGCGCCGGACAGTCGTGGTGAAGAGCCGCACCCCGGTGGGACAGGTACCGGGTGCGGCCGGCGACGAGACCCATTGTTGCCAGACCGGTTCGGCCGCTGCCAAGACCCGTCCGCTACGACGCCCGGTCGTAGCGATCTCGCGCGCCGTCGATTCGAAGGCCCCCCGCCGAGGCCCCTGACCTGCGGCGGCGCCACCCCCGCCCCGGTATCGGCCCGAGCACTACCGCCCGTCGTGCCGAGGGAATCCTTGTGAGCGCACTCACCGCCCGCCGCCCCCGGACGTCACCCACCGCCACGGCCGGCTGCACGCCGAGTCGCGGTGGATCTGAGACCGGCACCACAACGGGGGTGCCGGGGTGGGGACTTCGCGCGGCTGCGGGCGACCTCGTACGACGTCGCGCGGCGGCGCCCCTCGTGCCGATGCCCCGCCGAGGGCCGCGGATGGATTCCGCGACACCCGGCGGGGCATCGGTGCGGCACGCCGCCCGGGCGGGCCGGTCAGCCGGTTCTACGCCCGCGCCGGCTCACCGGCCTGGCCGGTTCAGTGGTTGCGGCGGTGCCTGCTCAGGGCGAGGACGAGGGCGCCGACGACCAGCAGGGCGCCTCCGATCCCCGCCACCGTCGTGACGGCGGTGCCGGTGCGGGCGAGGATGCCGGTCGGTCCGGACGGCTTCGGCGCCGCGGGCACCGCGGGCGCCGGTGCCGCCGGGCTGCCGGGCTCGACCTTCACCGTGGCGGTAGCCTCGGCGGAGGCGGCCCCGGCGCCGGTGGCGGTGGCGGTGTTGACGACCTTGCCCCGCTGGGCGTCCTCGGCCGTGACGGTGTGCGGCTGGGTGGTGCACGTCATCGTCGCGCCCGGGGCCAGGCTGGTCCCGGGGCAGGTCACCGCACCGGCGGTGGGGTCGTCGACCTTGATGCCGGTGACGGTGGCGGTGCCCTGGTTGGCCACGGTCAGCCTCCACTCGATGCGGTCGCCGGTGTCGGTCCTCCCGTTCCGGTTGACGTCGACGACCTCGGCGGACTTGCGGAGGTCGAGTGCGCCCCGCCCGTCGGACGGGACGATGACCCCGGACGGCGGGGAGACCGGGGGCTCGCCCTTGGGCGGGGTGCCGGTGGCCGTGGCCGTGTTCCTGATCGTTCCGGCGTCGACGTCGGCCCGGGTCACCGTGTAGGTCGCGGTGCAGGTGACGGTGGCGCCGGGCGCCAGCGCAGTGGTCTCCTTCGGGCAGATGACGGGGGAGAGCTTGCCGGTGCCGGTGAACTCGCTCTCGGCGACCTTGACGTCCTTGACGGTGACGTTGCCGGTGTTGGTGACGGTGAAGGTGTAGGTGACCCTCTCCCCGGCGACGAGTCGGCCGGGCTTCTCGGTCTCGGCGGACTTGACCACCGCGAGCGCCGGCTTCGGCGCCTGCGGCAGCTCCACTTCGGACGGCGGGGAGACCGGCGGCTCGCCGCGCGGCGGGGTGCCGGTCGCGGTGGCGGCGTTCTTGATCGTTCCGGCGTCCACGTCGGCCTGCGTGACCGTGTACGTGGCGGTGCAGACGACGGTGGCGCCGGGTGCGAGCGAGGCGGCGCCGCTCGGGCAGGTGACGGGGGAGAGCGTGCCGCTGCCGGTGAACGTGCCCTCGGTGACCTTGACGTCCTTGAGGGTGACGTTGCCGGTGTTCTTCACCTCGAACGTGTAGGTGATCGCCTCACCGGCGACGAGCTTGCCGGTCGAGGCCGACTTCAGCACGGTCAGCTTCGGGTCGGACGGCGCCGGGACGATCACCTCGCCGGGCGGGGAGACCGGCGGCGGACCGGTCGGCGGGGTGCCGGTGGTCGTGGCGCTGTTCTTGATCGAGCCGGCGTCGACGTCGGCCTGCGTCACCGTGTAGCCGGCGGTGCAGGTCATCGTCGCGCCGGGGGCCAGCGAGGCGGCCTCGGCGGTGGGGCAGGTGACGGGGGAGAGCGTGCCGGTGCCGGTGAACGGGCCCTCGGTGACCTCGACGTCCTTGAGGGTGACGTTGCCGGTGTTCTTCACCTCGAACGTGTAGGTGATCGTCTCGCCGAGGACCAGACCGTCGGGCCGGCTGCTGGAGGCGGTCTTGGCGACCGTCATCGCGGGGGCCGGGGGCTGGGTGATGGTGACCTCGGACGGCGGGGACACCGGCGGCGGTCCGGTCGGCGGGGTGCCGGTGGCGGTGTTCTTCAGCGAGCCCGCGTCCACGTCGGCCTGCGTCACGGTGTAGCCGGCGGTGCAGGTGACGGACGCGCCCGGCGCGAGCGAGGCGGCGCCGCTCGGGCAGGTGACCGGGTCGAGCGTGCCGCTGCCGGTGAACGCGGTCTCGGTGACCTTCACGTCCTTCAGCGTGACGTTGCCGGTGTTGGTGATCCGGAAGCTGTACGTGACCTTCTCACCGGTCACCAGCTTGCCGGTGGAGGCGCTCTTGACCACGGTCAGCGCCGGGTCCGACGGCGACGGGACGGTCACCTCGGACGGCGGGGAGACCGGCGGGGGGCCGGTCGGCGGGTTGCCGGTGCCGGTCGCGGTGTTCTTGATCGAGCCCGCGTCCAGGTCGGTCTGGGCGACGGTGTAGGTGGCGGTGCAGGTCAGCGACGCCCCCGGGGCCAGCGGACCGGCCGGGCAGTCGACGGCCGGCGGCGTGCTGCCCGAGAACGCCGTTTCGGTGACACCCGGGTCCGACAGCTCGACGTTGCCGGTGTTGGTCAGCACGAAGGAGTACTTCACGCTGTCGCCGACCTTGCTCACGGTGCCCGGGTCGGCCGACTTCTTCACCGTCAGCGCGGGGCCACGGCGCAGGTCTTCACCGAGGACTGGTTGTTGCCCGGCGTCGGGTCCTGCTCATTGGCCAGCACCGAACCGGTGTTGGTGACGCAGCCGGTCATCGTGGCGGGGCTGTCCGCCGTGATGGTGATGGTGTTCTCGACCCCCGCGAGGGTCCGCCCGCCGACACACGTCACCGTGTTGCCGGCCACGGTGCAGCCGGGCGTCGCGGTCTTCACGTTGGTGAGCGGCGCGGGGACGGTGTCGGAGACGGTGTAGCCGCTGGCGTTGCCGGGCCCGTTGTTCTTCACCTTCAGTGTGTACGTCACGACGGTGCCCGGCTTCACCAGGTCCGGTCCGCTCTTGACGAGCGAGAAGTCCGTGGGCAGACCGGCCGAGGCCGCACCGTCGTTGTTGCCGCTGGACGGCCCGGGCGACGTGGAGACGAGGGTGAACGTGGGGTTCGCCGCCGCCGGATTGGTGATCTTGACCTGGTACACGGTTCCGGACGAGTTGTCGGAGACGCCGATGTTGCCGTTGCCGAACGTCCAGGCGGCGCCGAACCCCGAGGCACTCGCCTTCACGGGAGAGGGGAAGGCCGTGACCGTCTTGGTCGCACCGAGGAGGTCGAACCGCATGATCGTGCCGTCGGGGGCGGCGCCCCAGAAGAATCCGCCCGCATACGTGAAGTCGGACACGGTCGCCACCATGGGCAGCTTGAACGTCTCGATGATCTGGCCGGTGGTGACATTGATCCGCCAGGCCGTGTCGCCCCCGCTCCAGGCGGCGTAGAGGCTGCCGTTCGGCGCGAACGCGCCCACGTTCGGCCAGCCCTGCGCGAGGCCGGTTCCCGAGCGGGTGACGACACCGCCCTGCCCGATGCGGACGATCGTGCTGTCGGCGGCGATCCCGTACAGGTAGTTGTCCGCCGGGTTGTAACTGATGGCGTTGTAGCCCATCGCGGCGGCGGTGCCCTCCGGTTGGAAGGTGACACTGCCGGACGCGCCGGTGACTGCCTTGTAGAGGCGGGTGGGAATGTCCTGCGCGATGAAGACCTGGGGGTCCGCAGGGTTGAACGGGTCACCCGCCGCCGCGTGCGACTGCGGCGCGGAGAGGAACGGGATCGTGAGGGAGCCTGCTCCGATCAGCAGGGCCATCACCAGCAACCCGATGAGTGAGCGGCGCGGCCGCCCCCGGTGCCGCCCCGGGCGGCGAGTCACGGCGCTCACGCGATCCCCTCCGGCACGTGCGGCGGTATGGATACGGGTATCCGCTTTGACCAGTTCACTTCGGACGTCCCTCCAGGTCGGAAGCTTCGGCGCGCACGGCGTCAGACCTCCGTGCACGCACCGGGATCAGGGCAGTGGGGACCTGATCCCGAGAGGGGAGTTAAGCACCGAATCATGGAAATTTGTCGCATGTGTGAACAAACTATCGACGTGTCTGATTTGGGTGGTTGATCCGGCATCGGCCCACCGCCGGTACCGCCCCCAGCACGTCGCCCCGCCGGGCGTGGGCCCGGCGGGGCGACGTGGGGGCCGACCAGCTGTTCATCTGACGGTCAGGCCGGGGGCAGGACGTCCCCCAGGCGGCGGTGGCGGGTGGCGCGGGCGGTGAGGCGGGTGGCTTCGGGGGTGGCGGTGAGGGTGGTGAGGGCGGCGGCGACGGCGCTGCCGAGGCGGGCGCAGAAGGCGGCGGGTTCGTCGGCGGCGTCGGGGAGTTCGGGGACCACGGTGTCGACCAGGCCGACGGCGGCGAGGTCGTGGGCGGTGATGCCCTGGCTGCGGGCGAGGTCGGGGGCGTGGCCGCCGTCGCGGTGGACGATGGCCGAGGCGCCCTCCGGGGGGAGCGGGGCGAGCCAGGCGTTGGCGGCGGCGAGCACGCGGTCGGCGGGGAGGAGGGCCAGGGCGCCGCCGCCCGAGCCCTGGCCGAGGAGGACCGCGAGGACGGGGGTGCGCAGCGCGAGCAGGGTGGTGAGGCAGTGGGCGATCTCGACGGCCACGCCGTCCAGCTCGGCCTGGACGGAGAGCTCGGCGCCCGCCGTGTCGACCACCGTGACGAGGGGCAGGCCGAGCTGTTCGGCGAGGCGGGCGGTGCGGCGGACGGCCCGCAGGTCGGCGGCGGTGAAGGGGCGCTCCTGGGTGCCGGTCCGGCGCTGCTGGCCGACGACCACGGCGGGCTGCCCGTCCAGCACGGCGAGCGCGCGGACCAGGGCGCCGTCCCGGCCGCCGGGGGAGTCGAGGAGCACCAGCTCCTCGGCGGTGCGGCGCAGCAGCTCGCGGGTGCCCGGGCGGTCGGGGCGGCGGGTGCGGAGGACGGCCTGCCAGGCGTCGGGGCGCTCGGCCGGTTCGGCGGTGGCGGGCGCGGCGGCGGGTGAGACGGCGGGCGCGGCGGGGGGCAGCGCCCGGCGGGTCAGGACGGACAGCGAGCGGCGCAGCACCTCGCGCAGTTCCTCCGGTGCCACCACCGCGTCGACGAGCCCGCGCTCCGCCAGCGTCTCGGCGCGCTGCACCTCGGGCGGCAGCTCCACGCCCCGCAGTTCCTCGTACACGCGCGGGCCCAGGAAGCCGAGCCGGGCCCCCGGTTCGGCGAGGACCAGCTGCCCGAGCGTGCCCCAGGACGCGAACACCCCGCCCATGGTGGGGTTGCGCAGATAGGTGAGGTAGGGCAGGCCCGCCGCCCGGTGCGCCTGGACGGCGGCGGTGATCCGCAGCATGCAGAGGAAGGCGGCCGACCCCTCCTGCATCCGGGTCCCGCCGGAGACCGGCAGGGAGATCAGGGGGAGGCGTTCGGCGGTGGCCCGTTCCACAGCGCGGGTGATCCGTTCGGCGGTGGCCACGCCGATGGACCCGCCGAGGAAGCCGAACTCGGAGGCGACCAGGGCCACCGGCTCCCCGCCGATCCGGCCGACACCGGTGAGCACCGCCTCGTCCACGCCGGTGCGCTCCCGCGCCCGGGCGAGGCTCGCCCGGTAGCCGGGGTCGGCGGGAGCGGGGTCGCCGGCCGCCGGTTCGTCCCGGCTCCGGTAGCTGCCGGGGTCGACCAGCAGCCCGATCAACTGCTGAGCCGTCAGGGAAACGCCCATCTGTTCCACCCCATCGCCCGATCCGGATCCGCGCCGAGGAAGATCACCCTAGGCGGAGGGCGGAGCGGGCAGGGGGATTGGGCGCCGGGTGTGAGGAGACCGACAGCCTCGCCGCGGCGCCCCGGGCGAGATCGAGCGGCGCGGGAACGGGGCCCGCGGGTACGGTCGGCGCCTGGACGACCTGCCCGAGAGCCTGGACCGCGAGGTTCTCGACCGCGACATCCTCGACCGCCGGATCGTCCGCGCCGTCAAGGCGATCACGGACGCGTCCGGCTGCACGCTCCACGCGGCGCTGGACGTCTTCGTGCGCCGCTACGAGGAACTCCGCCGCGACCGGCCGGACGACTTCCGGCCGAGCCGCGAGGAGTACGGGCGCGACGTCTGCACCTGAGCCTCCCGCACCGCCTCGCGGGCCGACCTCCCGCACTCCCCGCCGGCCCCGGCCCCGGCCACTGCCCCGCCCGCGCCCGGCTACACCGGCGGCTGCGGGTCGTACTGGATCCCGTGCCGGACCTGCCGGGCCCGCTCCACCGAGGCGAGCCGGGCCACCAGGTGCAGGGACATGTCCATCCCCGCCGAGATCCCCGCCGAGGTGATCACGTCCCCGTCGTCGACGAACCGGTCCTCGCGCCGCACCTCGGCGGTCGGCTCCAGCTCGGCCAGCAGGTCGAGCGAGGCCCGGTGCGTGGTGACCGGCCGCCCGCGCAGCAGACCCGCCTTCGCGTACACCAGCGCGCCGGTGCAGACGCTGGTCATCAGCGGCACCGACGCGGCCAGCTCCCGCACCCGCGCCAGGTGCTCCTCGTCCGCGAGCAGCGGCCGGGTGCCCTGCCCGCCCGGGTGCACCACCACGTCCGGGGCGGGCATCGACGCCCACGAGTGGTGCGCCTGCACGGTGAGTCCCTTGGCGCACTCCACCGGCCCGCCGTCCCGGGAGACGCACGACACCCGCCAGCCGTCCTCGGGGAAGTTCCGCGTCCAGTAGGCGAGCACCTCCCACGGGCCGATGGCGTCCAACTCCTCGACGCGGGGGAACAACAGGATCGCGATCTGGCGGAGCCGGCCGGGCGGCCCGCCGGCCTGGGTGCTGGTGTCCATGGCCCCGGATTCAAGCAGGGTCCCGGTGCTTCCGTCCGGGAATAAACGCCCGGGTTGCTAGGGTCGGGGCATGGCGACGAGCAGAACGGGCGGCGGACCGAACCCCCCGGGGCGGTTGCGGCGCGACGCGCAGCGCAACCGCGATCTGCTGCTCGCCACCGCCCGCACCCTGTTCGCGGACCACGGGCTGGACGTGCCGCTCGACCAGATCGCCAAGGAGGCGGGCGTCGGCAACGCCACCCTCTACCGGCACTTCCCGACCCGCGAGGCACTGATCGGCGAGGTCTTCGCGGACGCCGCCCACCTGCTGGACGAAGCCGGCGCCGAGGCGCTGGCCGCCGAGGACGCCTGGAGCGCGATCGAGCACTACTTCGCGCGGATCTTCGAAGTGGTCGCCGCCGACCGGGGCATCAACGACCTGGTCACCCAGGCCATCCCGACCGTCCCCGGGATGATCGAGATCAGCCGGCGCAACGCCGTGACGGTCGGCGCGCTCGTCGCCCGCGCGCAGGAGCAGGGCAGCATGCGCGCCGACGTGGTCACCATGGACCTGCTGTTCATGCTCGGCCCGCTCTGCCGCGCCCTGCCCGCCGCCGCCGACCTGCGCCCCGACCTGTGGCGCCGCCACCTCGCCCTGCTGCTCGACGGCTTCCGCGCCCGGGCCGCCCACCCGTTGCCCGTCCCGCCGATCGGCGAGGAGCACCTCGACCGGATGTTCGCCGACCTCTGGGAGGCCGACGGGCCCGGCGCGGCGTAGGGCGCGTCAGGAACCCGTACGGACCGGCCCCGCCCGCGTCAGGGCTCCGTCAACGAACCGCCCGTCCCCGTCCTCCCCGGCTTGGCTGGACCCGACGACACCGGCCACCACCCCTGAGGACGGACAGCACCATGGCGGACGAGCCGACCGAGCGGACAGACCTCCCCGGCACACCCCGCGAGCCCGAGGACGACGGCCGCGGCCGCGTCGTCGTCGGCGTCAGCGGTTCGCTCGGCAGCCTCGCCGCCCTGCACCGCGCCGTCGCCGAGGCCCGGCGGCTGGACGCCGAGGTCCTCGCCGTGCACTGCTGGACCCCGGCCGGCGGTGAGTTCGGCTACCGCCGCGCGCCCTGCCCGCCGCTCCTCTCCGCCTGCCGCGACGCGGCCACCGCCCGGCTGCGCGACGCCCTGGACCGGGCCTTCGGCGGCGCCTGGGCGGGCGTGCGGCTGCGCAGCATCGCCGTCCGCGGCGAGACCGGCCAGGCCCTGGTCCGCTGCGCCGACCGGCCGGACGACCTCCTCGTCCTCGGCGCCGGCAGCCGCGGCGCCCTCGCCCGCGCCCTGCGTCCCTCCGTCACCGCCTACTGCACCCGGCACGCCGGCTGCCCGGTCCTCGCCGTCCCCAAGCCGCCGCTCCAACGCGAACTGGAAGCCCTGCGGCGCCACCCCCGCACCCGCCTGACGGTCACCGCCTGACCGCGCCCCGGTCCGGTTCGGGCACCCGTTCTGAGCTGGTAGTGTTCTTCCTGTCGCGAGGGAGATGATCTCTCGTCAGGCGTCAGTGGTGCTACCAGAGCACGTCCCACTTTCAGTGGGGAGAGTCCGTGCGACCCGGGCCTGGCGCTCCAAGGTCGGAAGGGCCCGGTACCTGTTTCAGGTGCCGGGCCCTTTCGCGTGCGGGGTGGGTTGTTGTCGGGGGTTTGCCCGTGGTTCGGGCAGGTGTTCCGGGCTGGTAGTGTTCTTCCTGTCGCGAGGGAGATGATTCCTCGTCAGGCGTCAGTGGTGCTACCAGAGCACGTCCCACTTTCAGTGGGGAGAGTCCGTGCGACCCGGGCCTGGCGCTCCAAGGTCGGAAGGGCC
>NZ_JBHYUU010000012.1:88821-91568 GCF_042749955.1 Kitasatospora sp. NPDC059462
CCGGTACCTGTTTCAGGTGCCGGGCCCTTCCGCATGTCACGGCACGGGGCGGTCGGAGCCGAGTTCGCGGGAGATGCGCAGGCCGACCTGGGCGACCACGGGGCCGAGGGCGCGGACGCGGGCGGCGGTCATCCGGGAGGTGAGGCCGGAGACCGAGAGGGCCGCGGTGACCTCGCCGGTGTGGTCGAAGATCGGGGCGGCGACGCAGCGGACCTCGGGTTCGTTCTCGCGGTCGTCGATGGAGTAGCCGCGGGCCCGGGTGCGGGCGAGGTCGGCGCGCAGATGGGTCTCGTCGGAGATGGTCCAGGCGGTGACCGGGCGCAGGCCGGCGGCGACGACCTCGGCGACGGCCTCCTCGGGGAGCCAGGCCAGGATCGCCTTGCCGGTCGCGGTGCAGTAGGCGGGGGCGCGGCTGCCGACCCGGGAGGCCATCCGGACGTTGGTCTCGTCCTCGACCTTGTCGAGGTAGACGATGCCCGGGGCCTGCCAGACGGTGAGGTGGACGGTCTCGCCGGCCTCGCGCTGGAGGCGGCGCAGGTGTTCGGCGGCGACGCTGCGCAGGTCGAGGGTGGAGAGGTAGGCCTGGCCGAGGCGGAGCGAGCCGTGGCCGAGGCGGAACCAGCCGGTCTCCCGGTCGCGGTCGAGCAGGTGCTCGTCCAGCAGCGGCCCGGTGAGGCGCAGCACGGTGGACTTGTTGAGGTCGAGCGCCTCGGCGAGCTGGGCGAGCGGGACGCCGCGTCCGTCACCGTGGTCGCGGACGTAGCCGAGGACGGACAGCGCCCGGCGCAGCGAGGAGGACTGGTTGCGCTCGCCCGCCGCCTTCTTCGGTTTCGCGGTGGTGGCCGCGCTGGCCGCCTGCTCCGTCATCGGTCCGTTCCCCTCTCGTTCCGCCGCCGGACTGCGACGGTTGTCGAACCGTACCGCTTCGAGACCCGACCGCCGCTTTTTCGATACAGCGTTGTGCAGTGCAAAACTTCGCGAACCGACTCTTGTTGGTCGCGAGCGCCCCCGCCTAACGTCCCTGGCATCGAGCAGGCGACGCAGCCCACCCGAGCGGTCGCACTGCCGTACCCATGTAGCACCACCCCCACATCCACGCGTCCACGCACGCACCCACCATCCGGCCCCGGTCAGGGCCTGCTTCGACGTGCCCGTCCCCAGCGGCGCACGTCTCGGCGGCAGCTGTCGGGAGGGGAGGCTCCACACCCATGCGCATCGTCAGACGGACCACCGCGGCTGCCGTCCTCGCCGCCACCTGCCTCGCGGCCGCCGCCTGTTCGCCCGGTACCGCCGTACCGGCCGGCGAGAAGGCTGCCGACGACAAGACCGGCACGCTGCAGGTCTGGCTGTACAACGAGGCCGGCAACGCCGCGAAGGAGGCGGTGATCAGCAAGGCGGTCGCCGAGTTCCAGGCCTCCCACCAGGGCGTCACCGTCAACGTCAGCTACATCGACACCGACGCCTCGGCCCGTGCCGCCAAGATGAAGGGCGCGTTCAACGACCCGAACAGCGCCCCGGACCTGGTCGAGTTCGGCAACACCGACCTGCCCGGCTACGTCGCGGCCGGCGGTCTCGCCGAGATCGGCGCCGACCTCGACAAGTGGAAGGACAAGGGCGACCTCGACCCGGCGATCGCCTCGACCGCCGTGCTCGACGGCAAGACCTACGGCCTGCCGTGGTGGGTCGGTGTGCGCGCGCTGTACTACCGCACCGACATGTTCACCGAGGCGGGCCTGGCCGCGCCGACCTCCTACGCCGACCTGGTCGCCGCCACCGAGAAGATCCACGCCGCGCACCCCGACACCTTCGGCATCGCGGTCGGCGGCAAGTACACCTTCGGCGCGCTGCCCTTCGTCTGGGACGCGGGCGGCGACATCGCCGTCAAGGAGGGCGACAAGTTCAAGGCGGCGATCAACTCGCCCGCCTCGCAGGCCGGCCTCAAGCGCTACACCGACCTCTTCAACGAGAACGGCTGCCCGGTCCAGCAGTGCGCCGACCTCACCGGCGGCAAGACCGTCGACCTGTTCGCGGCCGGCAAGGCGGCGATGGCGATCCTGCCCAACTCCAGCCGCAGCAAGGTGGACGCGGGCGCGGCCAAGGACAAGTACGCGGTGGTCCCGCTGCCGGGTGAGAAGGCCGGCTCGATCGCCCCGGCGTTCGCCGGCGGCAACAACCTCGGCGTGATGAAGGCGGCCAAGCACCGCACCCTGGCCGTGGAGTTCGCCGAGCTGCTGGCGAGCCCGGTGTACCAGGAGCAGATGTACGACGCCATGGGCAACCTGCCGACGCTGAAGTCGGTCAACACCAAGGTCGCCGCCAAGGACGCCTTCCTGAAGCCCTTCACCGACACCATCGCGGCCGGCACCAAGTTCGTGCCGCTGGACCAGGCGTGGGCGCAGATCGACGCGCAGTCCGTCATCCCGACGATGCTCCAGCAGGTCGTCACCGGCAAGGCGGACGTGGCCAAGGCCTCGGGCGACGCCGCCACCCAGATCACCTCGGCCTTCGCCGCCCACTGAGCCGCCCACTGAGCCCGGGCCGTCCGAGTGTCCGGGCCGTCCGAGAGCCCAGGCCGACAGTCCAGGCCGGCTGAACCCGGGTCCGGTGGGTCCACGCCACCGGACCCGGGCCCACCGGGCATCCAGAGAGCAGGTCCCGTACGTGTCCGCACCCACCACGACCGCCCCGGCGGCGCCGCCTTCCCCGAGCGGGTGGCGCCGGGGCAGGGCGTCGGCCGCGCCCCCGCG